>CAUQPA010000236.1:0-6456 GCA_963519325.1 uncultured Pseudomonas sp.
GGATATCACCGAGGAGAATCTGCAGGCACGCTGCCGCGGGACCCTGCTGATGGCCATCTCCAACAAGAAGGGCTACCTGGTGCTCACCACCGGCAACAAGAGCGAGATGGCGGTCGGTTACGCCACCCTCTATGGCGACATGGCCGGCGGCTTCGATGTGCTCAAGGACGTGCCCAAGACCCTGGTGTTCCGCCTGTGCGAATACCGCAATCGCGCTGGCGAGGTGATACCCCAGCGGGTGATCGACCGGCCGCCGTCGGCGGAGTTGTCGCCGGACCAGAAGGACGAGGACTCGCTGCCGCCCTATCCGGTACTCGACGAGATCCTGCGGCTGTACGTCGAGCAGGATCTCTCGGCCGTGGACATCGTCGCCGCCGGCTTCGACGAGGAGGTGGTGCGCAAGGTGCTGCGCCTGGTGGATCTCAACGAGTACAAGCGCCGTCAGGCGGCGGTTGGCGCGCGCGTGACCCAGCGCGGCTTCGGCCGTGACCGGCGCTATCCGATCACCTCCGGCTGGCGGATCGGCGACTAGCGTACCCTGGCGCCGGATCCCACGATCTGGCGCCAGGGTTTTCGCAGCCCGTTGCGAGCGCCATAAAAAAGGGGAAGCCACTGGCTTCCCCTTTTTCGCGTTCGGCACGTGGTCAGTCGAACAGGCCGAAGGTCAGACGGCTGAACCAGGAGCGCTTGACCGGCGCCGGCGTCGCGCCGCCGGCCTTCTCGGCTTCGGCCGGGTCGACGATGCGCAGCTCGGGTGCCAGGTTGTCACGCTCTTCCTGGTACTTGCGCTGGATGTCCTGGCTGGCGCGGGTCTCGCCGGGCGGCAGCGGATCGCTCGGGCGATCGATCAGGCCCAGGGTCGCACGGGTCAGCCAGGAGCGCTGCTGATCCTTGTCGTCCGGCTCGCGCAGCTGGAATTCGCCATTCTTGAGGCTGACGTTGTCCGGATAGTTGAGCTTCAGGGTTTCCAGGCTGGTCGCCGCTAGGTCGTTCAGACCCAGGTGCTGGTAGGCTTCGGTCATGATCGCCAGGCCATCGCCGACCGACGGGGTGCCCTGGAAGTTCTCCACCACGTAGCGGCCACGGTTGGCGGCGGCCACATAGGCCTTGCGGGTCAGGTAGTAGTGGCCGACGTGGATGTCGTAGGCCGCCAGCAGGTTGCGCAGGTAGACCATGCGCGCCTTGGCGTCCGGGGCGTAGCGGCTGTTGGGGAAGCGACTGGTGAACTGGGCGAAGTCGTTGAAGGAATCGCGCGCGGCGCCCGGGTCACGCTTGGTCATGTCCAGCGGCAGGAAGCGCGCCAGCAGGCCCCGATCCTGTTCGAAGGAGGACACGCCCTTCATGTAGTAGGCGTAGTCGACGTTGGGATGCTGCGGGTGCAGGCGGATGAAGCGATCGGCCGCGGTACGGGCCGCCTCGGGCTCGCCATTCTTGTAGTTGGCGTAGATCAGCTCGAGCTGTGCCTGTTCGGCATAGCGACCGAAGGGATACCGCGACTCCAGCGCCTTCAGCTTGCTGATGGCATCGGTGTAGCTGCTGTTGGAAATATCGCGCTGGGCCTGGGTATAGAGTTCGCCCTCCGGCATGTTCTCCGGAACCTCGGGCGCTTTCGAGGAGCAGGCGGCGGTGAGGACTAGGCTGGTGACCAGCAGCAGGTGCTTCAATTGCATGGCGGCTTGGATTCCCCGAAACGGTCGGCGGTGCAGGGATGAGGGCGGAAGGCACTCACCTAGCCTGTGACGGGGCCGGAACCGTCCTGTTATGATGATCGACCCGGAATGCCGGGGCAAAAAAGTCGCCGTATTTAACCACAGGGTCGGGCCGATTCCAAAAGCCCTGCCATTGCCCGCGCAGATCCATGTCCGAATCCATCGTTCTCAATGCCGAAGTCCCCTCCGAACTCGGTGGCCAGCGCCTCGATCAGGTCGCTGCCCAGCTGTTCGCCGATCACTCCCGCTCGCGTCTCGCCGCCTGGATCAAGGACGGCAGCCTGACCGTCGATGGCGCCGTGCTGCGCCCGCGCGATACCGTGCATGGCGGTGCCCAGCTGGCGCTGCGCGCCGAGCGCGAGGCCCAGGGCGAATGGGTGGCCCAGGACATTGAGCTGGACATCGTCTACGAGGACGACCACCTGCTGGTGCTCGACAAGCCGGCCGGGCTGGTGGTCCACCCGGCCGCCGGTCACGCCGACGGCACCCTGCTCAATGCCCTGCTGCATCATGTGCCGGGGCTGGAAAGCGTGCCGCGCGCCGGTATCGTCCATCGCCTGGACAAGGACACCACCGGCCTCATGGTGGTGGCCAAGACCCTGGAAGCCCATACCAACCTGGTGGCCCAGTTGCAGGCCCGCTCGGTGAGCCGCATCTACGAAGCCATCGTTGCCGGGGTGATCGTTGCGGGTGGCACGGTCAATGCGCCCATCGGCCGCCACTCCCAGCGGCGCCAGCAGATGGCGGTGATCGCTGGCGGCAAGCCCGCGATCAGTCACTACCGGGTACTGGAGCGCTTCCGTGCCTATACCCACACTCGCGTCAAGCTGGAGACCGGGCGGACCCACCAGATCCGGGTGCACATGACCCACGTCGGTTTTCCGATGGTGGGCGATCCGGTCTACGGCGGTCGTTTCAAGATTCCACCGGCGACCAATCCGACCCTGATCAAGACCCTGCGCGAATTTCCGCGCCAGGCGCTGCACGCGCGCTTCCTCGAACTGGATCATCCGGAGACCGGGGAGCGCCTGCGCTGGGAATCGCCATTGCCGGAAGACCTGGTCTGGCTGCTGGATCTGCTGCGCCAGGATCGGGAGTCCTTCGAGTGAGGCGCGCCGACTGGCTGCGGCCCGATTGGCCGGCGCCGGTCGGCGTCCAGGCCTGCGTTACCACCCGGGCCGGTGGTGTCAGTCAGCCTCCTTTCGCCAGCTTCAATCTGGGCGCCCATGTCGGTGACGATCCCGCTACGGTCGCCGAGAATCGTCGACGCCTGGGTGAATCCCTGGGCTGCCAGCCGGCGTGGCTGGAGCAGGTGCATGGCACCGCGGTGGTCGAGGCCGATCCCACCCAGGTGCTGCGCGCTGATGCGGCCTGGACGTCGACGCCGGGTATCGCCGTGACCATGATGACCGCGGATTGCCTGCCGGTCCTGTTCTGCCGCCGCGATGGCTCCCGGGTCGCGGCAGCCCATGCCGGCTGGCGCGGTCTTGCCGGTGGCGTTCTGGAAGCCGCTGCGGCCAGCTTGGCCGTGGCACCCGCAGAGGTGCTGGTCTGGCTGGGGCCGGCCATCGGCCCGGCCAGTTTCGAGGTCGGTGCTGAAGTGCGTGAGGCCTTCATCGCCCAACACGCCGAAGCCGAGTCTTGCTTCGTGGCGCGGGGCGAGGACAAGTACCTGGGCGATCTCTATGCCCTGGCCCGCTTGCGTCTTGCAGCCCAAGGCATCAAGGCGGTGTACGGTGGCGGCCTGGACACCTTCACCGATCAGGAGCGTTTCTTCTCCTATCGGCGTGCTCCCCGCACCGGTCGCTTCGCCAGCCTGATCTGGATCAACGCCTAAGTATTTTTTGGGATGTCAAGCCTCCTCGGCTTGAATCGTTAAGCATCGCCCCTATCTAAAGACCATTCCCGCGGGTAATCGAAAGCGCCTTCTGCCGCGCTGTCCCGCGTCTCAGATAGGACCTTGCCCATGCGTATAGATCGCTTCACCAGCAAATTGCAGCTCGCCCTGGCGGATGCCCAGTCCCTGGCGGTCGGCCATGACCATCCGGCCATCGAGCCGCTGCATCTCTTCTCCGCCTTGCTCGACCAGCAGGGCGGTTCCATTCCCCCGTTGCTGCGGCAAGTCGGCTTCGACCTCGCCAGCCTGCGCAAGACCTTGGCCGAAGAGCTCGACAAGCTGCCCAAGATCCAGAGCCCCACGGGCGACGTGAATCTCTCCCAGGACCTGGCGCGCCTGCTCAACCAGGCCGATCGCCTGGCCCAGCAGAAGGGCGACCAGTTCATCTCCAGCGAGCTGGTACTGCTCGCCGCCATGGACGAGAACACCCGGCTCGGCAAGTTGCTGCTGGGGCAGGGCGTCTCGCGCAAGGCGCTGGAAAACGCCATCAACAACCTGCGCGGCGGCGAGGCGGTCAATGACCCCAATGCCGAAGACAGCCGCAAGGCGCTGGACAAGTTCACCGTCGACCTCACCAAGCGCGCCGAGGACGGCAAGCTCGACCCGGTGATCGGCCGGGACGACGAGATCCGCCGCACCATCCAGGTCCTGCAGCGCCGTACGAAGAATAACCCGGTGCTGATCGGCGAACCCGGCGTCGGCAAGACCGCCATCGCCGAGGGCCTGGCCCAGCGCATCATCAATGGCGAGGTGCCCGATGGCCTCAAGGACAAGCGTCTGCTGGCCTTGGACATGGGGGCCCTGATCGCCGGCGCCAAGTTCCGCGGTGAATTCGAAGAGCGCCTCAAGGGGGTGCTCAACGAACTGGCCAAGCAGGAAGGGCGCGTCATCCTGTTCATCGACGAGCTGCACACCATGGTCGGCGCTGGCAAGGCCGAGGGTGCCATGGACGCCGGCAACATGCTCAAGCCGGCCCTGGCCCGTGGCGAGCTGCATTGCGTGGGCGCCACCACCCTCGACGAGTACCGCCAGTACATCGAGAAGGACGCGGCTCTGGAGCGGCGTTTCCAGAAGGTGCTGGTGGACGAGCCGAGCGAAGAGGACACCATTGCCATCCTGCGGGGCCTCAAGGAGCGCTACGAGGTGCACCACAAGGTGGCCATCACCGACGGCGCCATCATCGCAGCGGCCAAGCTGTCCCATCGCTACATCACCGACCGCCAGCTGCCGGACAAGGCCATCGACCTGATCGACGAGGCCGCCAGCCGCATCCGCATGGAGATCGACTCCAAGCCCGAGGCCCTGGATCGCCTGGACCGCCGGCTGATCCAGCTCAAGGTGGAGCGTCAGGCATTGAAGAAGGAAGAGGACGAGGCCGCGCGCAAGCGCCTGGAGAAACTCGACGAGGACATCGCCCGCCTCGAACAAGAATACGCCGACCTGGAAGAGGTGTGGAAGGCCGAGAAGGCCGAGGTGCAGGATTCCGCCCAGCTGCAACAGCGCATCGAGCAGGCCCGTACCGAGCTGGAAGCCGCCCGTCGCAAGGGTGACCTCAACCGCATGGCCGAGCTGCAGTACGGCACCATCCCCGATCTGGAGCGCAGCCTGCAGATGGTCGACCAGCACGAAAAGCCAGCCAACCAGCTGCTGCGCAACAAGGTCACCGAGGACGAGATCGCCGAGGTGGTCTCCAAGTGGACCGGCATCCCGGTCAGCAAGATGCTCGAAGGCGAGCGCGACAAGCTGCTGGGCATGGAAGAGGCCCTGCACAACCGGGTGATCGGCCAGGACGAGGCGGTCACCGCCGTGGCCAACGCCGTGCGCCGCTCTCGGGCGGGGTTGTCCGATCCGAATCGTCCCAGCGGCTCCTTCCTCTTCCTTGGTCCGACCGGGGTGGGCAAGACCGAGCTGTGCAAGTCGCTGGCGGAATTCCTCTTCGATACCGAGGACGCCATGGTGCGCATCGACATGTCCGAGTTCATGGAGAAACACTCCGTGGCCCGGCTGATCGGCGCCCCGCCCGGCTACGTCGGCTACGAGGAGGGCGGCTACCTGACCGAGGCCGTGCGGCGCAAACCCTACTCGGTGGTTCTGCTGGACGAGGTGGAGAAGGCGCATCCCGATGTCTTCAACATCCTCCTGCAGGTACTGGATGACGGGCGCCTGACCGACAGCCAGGGCCGCACCGTGGACTTCCGCAACGCGGTGATCGTCATGACCTCCAATCTGGGCTCGGCGCAGATCCAGGAGTTGGTCGGCGACCCCGATGCCCAGCGTGCGGCGGTGATGGATGCGGTGGCCGGGCATTTCCGCCCCGAGTTCATCAACCGGATCGACGAGGTGGTGGTGTTCGAGCCGCTGGGGCGCGAGCAGATCTCCGGCATCGCCGAGATCCAGCTGCAGCACCTGCGCCAGCGCCTTGCCGAGCGCGACCTGCAACTGGAGTTGACCCCGGAAGCCTTGGACAAGCTAGTGGCGGTGGGCTACGACCCGGTCTATGGTGCGCGTCCGCTCAAGCGGGCCATCCAACGCTGGATCGAGAATCCCCTGGCCCAGCGCATCCTCTCCGGTGCCTTCGTACCTGGCAGCCGTATCCAGGGCAGGGTGGAGGACGACGAGATCGTCTTCGCCTAGGAAAACGCCGGACGATCCCAGGGTCGTCCGGCCCTCTGCATAAATTTGTGAAAAAAACAGCAGGCTAGGTGTTGACGTCTGTTTCCACTTCCGTAAAATGGCGCACCTCACTTACGGCAAAGCCCGAAAGGCAGTGACGTAAGAGGGGTTGGAAGATCGAAATTCCGCGATAGCTCAGTCGGTAGAGCAAATGACTGTTAATCATTGGGTCCCTGG
>CAUQPA010000237.1:0-6449 GCA_963519325.1 uncultured Pseudomonas sp.
AGAACGCCAACTGCCTGGTCATCTTCATCAACCAGATCCGCATGAAGATCGGCGTGATGTTCGGCAACCCCGAGACCACCACCGGTGGTAACGCCCTGAAGTTCTACTCCTCGGTCCGCCTGGACATCCGCCGGATCGGCGCGGTGAAGGAAGGCGACGAGGTGATCGGTAGCGAAACCCGCGTCAAGGTGGTCAAGAACAAAGTGGCACCGCCGTTCCGCCAGGCCGAGTTCCAGATCCTCTACGGCAAGGGTATCTACCTGAATGGCGAGATCATCGACCTGGGCGTGCAACTGGGCCTGATCGAGAAGTCCGGCGCCTGGTACAGCTACCAGGGCAGCAAGATCGGCCAGGGCAAGGGTAATGCCGCCAAGTTCCTGGAGGACAATCCCGAGGTCAAGGCCGCCGTCGACAAGGCGATCCGCGAGAAGCTGCTGAGCCAGCCGAGCAACCAGAAAGCCGAAGTGGCTGCCGAAGAAGACGCCAACGTCGACTTCTGATCGCGCCGCGCAGCCGAAACGACCCCCGCCCCGTGCGGGGGTTTTCGCATGAGGAGGAACCTTCTTGGGCAATCCGCTGGATACCCCCGCTGCCATCCGCCTGGCGGCCATGGACCTGCTGGCACGGCGCGAGCATGGGCGCGAAGAGCTGTCGCGCAAGCTGCGTCGACGCGGGGCCGACGACAGTCTCCTCGCTCCCGTGCTGGACCGCCTGGCCGAGCAGGGTCTGCTCGACGAGAGCCGCTACCTGGGCAGCTACATCGCCAGCCGCGCCCGCGCCGGCTATGGCCCCTTGCGCATTCGCGAAGAGCTCGGCCAGCGCGGCCTGAAGCGCGATCAGATCGAGGCCGCCCTGCGCGAGGCGGATGTGGACTGGCAGGCGCAGCTGGAAGAGGTCTGGCGCAGGAAGTTCGGCACCCCTCCGGTCGATGCCAAGGAACGCGCCAAGCAAGGCCGCTTCCTGGCCTATCGTGGCTACGCCATGGACGGGATCAACCGGGTATTGAGCCGGCGGTAGCGGCCGCAGGTCCGGTCACCTCGGGTTTTGCTACGCTCAGCGCCAACCTACGGTCTCACCGGTAGCCGTAGGTTGGGTTGAGACGGCTCCACCGTCGAAGCCCAACACATTCTAGGCGTGCGGGGTCGTGTTGGGCTTCGCTGTGCTCAGCGCCAACCTACGAGGTTGCCGGGAGGCGTAGGTTGGGTTGAGACGGTTCCACCGTCGAAGCCCAACAAATCCTCGGTGTACGGGTCACGTTGGGCTTCGCTGCGTTCGGCGCCAACCTACGGGGTTACCGGCCGGCGTAGGTTGGGTTGAGACGGCTCCACCGTCGAAGCCCAACAAATCCTCGGTGTACGGGGTCACGTTGGGCTTCGCTGCGCTCAACGCCAACCTACGGCCTCCTCAAGCGGCCCAATGCTCCGGCCGGTTGAGTTCATCCACCAGTTCGCGCAGCCGGCCGTAGTGGCGGCCGTGGAAGTCGAAGGTGAGCCTGGTGAGGTGTGCGAATTCCGCTTCATCGGCCTGGCCTTCGCCCGGGCGCAGCTGGGTGAAGCCGGGGGTGCGGCACAGGTCGCCGAAGTCCGCCATCAGGCGTTCCAGGCAGGCGGACGTCAGCGGATGCTTGAGGCGGATATGGAACTCGCCGTCGCGCCGCCGCGTGGAGTGATAGTTGCCATAGAAGCGCTCGATCTCGGCGGCGGCCGCTTCGGCCGAGCGTACCAGGCGCACCAGCTTGAGATCGGCGGGCAGGATGTAACCCTCCGCCAGCAGGTTGCGCTCCAGATAGGCCAGGGCGTCGTCCCAGAAATGCCCATCGGGGGTATCCAGCAAGACCAGGGGGACCAGCGGACTCTTGCCGGTCTGGATCAGGGTGAGCACCTCGAAGGTCTCGTCCAGGGTGCCGAAGCCGCCGGGGCAGAGCACCAGGGCGTCCGCTTCCTTGAGAAAGAACAGCTTGCGCACATAGAAGAAGTGGAACGACAGCAGGTGATCCGTGCCCTCGATAGTCGGATTCGCCCGCTGCTCGAAGGGCAGGGTGATGTTGAAGCCCAGGCTGGCCTCGGGGCCGGCGCCCTCGTGGGCCGCGCCCATGATGCCGGCGCCGCCACCGGTGATGACCATCATGTCCCGCCGCGCCAGGGCCGCGCCCAGGTCGCGGGCGAGGTGGTAGAGGGCATGGTCGATGCGGGTACGCGCCGAGCCGAACACCGTGACCTTGCGCCGGCGGCGGAAGCGTTCCAGGGTGCGAAAGGCCTGCTCCAGCTCCTTGAGGGTCTGCAGCATGATCTTGGCGTCCCAGCGCGCCGGATTGGTCTGCGCCATGCGCACCACCGTCACCAGCATCTCGCGGTACAGGGCGAGGTTGGGGCTGCCGCCGGGCAGGGCGTGCTCCAGCAGCTCGTCGATGCGCTGACCGAGATCGGCGGCGCTGGGCTCCACGTGGCGAGCCAGGTAGCTGTCGTCACTGTCCTCGGTCATGGCGCGAACTCCTGATTACTTGCCCAGACCGCAGTCGGCGGCCTGGAAGCGCTCGACCATGATCGGCTTGTTGGTCTGGTATTCGGTGAAGTCGTAGACCAGGGTGGCGCCGCGGGCCAGCAATTGGCGGTAGCCGTTGTTCTGGCAGACGCTTTCGGCGAGCTGCACCCGCACCGTCGCCGGATTTTCGCGCATGCGGGCGGCGTGGGCCGGGCGGACGCTGAGGTGGTCGATCAGCTGCTTGCCCTCTACCGTGTAGCCGCGATCGAGGATGTCTTCGTTGATGGCGCGGGGCGTACCCTGGCTGCTCTCGGCCGCGACCTTGCGCAGCATCTGGTTGAGCTCGTGGTCCTTGAGCGAGTCGGCTGCCTGGGCGGTGAAGGGCAGGGCGAGCGTCAGGGCGAGCAAAGCAAAACGAGGCATCGTGTTCTCCAGCGTAGAGGAGCCCGTTTCGACCGTGGTCGCGGGCGGGGGTTCGCAAGGCGTCTGCGCAGGGTACCTTGCCTGGCCGCCGCGGGCATCCCGATCGCTCTGGTAAACTTGGCTTTTGCCCAAGAGCCCGGCATGACCCCGACCCTCGATATTCCTCCCCATGCCGTGGCCCGCCTGCGCCAGGAGCGCCTGGCGCGCAGCATCAAGCCCTTCATCGCCCGGGGCTCGCGCATGGCGCGCTGCCCCAACTGCCGGCTGGCACCCAGTCATTGCCTGTGCGAGCTGCGCCCGCTGCGCCAGACTCGGGCCGGCATGTGCCTGCTGATGCACGACGTGGAGCCGCTCAAGCCGAGCAACACCGGCTGGCTGATCGCCGACGTGGTCGCCGATACCCATGCCTTCGGCTGGAGTCGTACCGCCGTGGATCCGGCCCTGCCGGCGTTGCTCGCGCAGCCCGAGTGGCAACCGTTGCTGGTGTTCCCCGGCGAATACGCCGCGCCCGAGCGGGTGGTCGAGAGCCTGCCCGTGGCTCCCGGCAAGCGTCCGCTGTTCGTGTTGCTGGATGCCACCTGGACCGAGGCACGCAAGATGTTTCGCAAGAGTCCCTATCTGGACGGCCTGCCGGTGCTGAGCTTCCAGCCCACTGCCCTGTCGCGCTACCGGCTGCGGCGCTCCACCCGCGGCGAGCACCTCTGCACCGCCGAGGTGGCGGCCCTGTGCCTGGAGCTGGCCGGCGAGGCCCCCGCCGGGCGCCTGCTGGAAGCCTATCTGGACGTCTTCAGCGAGCGCTATCTGGATGCCAAGCACCATTTGCCGCTGGCGGCCGACAGTCCCGCCAGCCAGCAACTCGAGGCGCTGCGGCGCCTCAGTTGACCGGCTTGGCGTCCACCGGCTGTTGCCGCGGCCAGAGCTGCGCGGCCAGCATGCCGGCGAACATCAGGGCGCAGCCCAGGTAGCCCCGACCGCTGAGGGCCTCGCCGAGCAGCCAGGCGCCGAAGAAGGCGGCGAATACCGCTTCCAGGGAAAAGATCACCGCCGCGTGAGAGGCGATGGCGCCGCGCTGGGCGAACACCTGCAGGGTGTAGCCGATGCCGGCGGCGATCACTCCGCCATAGAGCAGGTCGGGCAGGGCCTTGGCGACCTGGGTCGCCTGGAAGGGCTCGAAGACCAGCGCCAGCAGCAGGCTCAGGACCGCGCAGACGAGGAATTGCAGGATCGACAGCACGGTGGCGTCGTGGTGACTGGAATAGTGCCCCACCAGCAGGACGTGGACGCCCCAGGCCAGGGCGCCGGCCAGTTGCAGCAGGTCGCCGGATGCGACCTGGAAGTTGTCGCCGATACTGAGCAGGCCCATGCCGACCACCGCCAGGCAGGCGCCGACCCAGGTGCCGACATGGCTGCGCTGACCCAGCAGCAGCCCCAGCAGGGGTACCACGATGACATAGAGGCCGGTGATGAAGCCGGAGTTGGTCACGCTGGTGAACAACAGCCCGACCTGTTGCAGGTTGATGCCCAGGGTCAGGACCAGGCCCATCAGCAGGCCGCCCTTGAAGGTATCCCGGGTGAAGGCTCGTTGCCGTCCGCCACGGCGCAGGAACAGCAGCAGCGGCAGCAGGGTGAGGGCACCCAGCGCAAATCTCAGGCCGGTGTAGAGATAGGGCCCTATGTGCTCCATGCCGCCGGTATGGGCGATGAAGGCGCTGCCCCAGATGAGGTCAGTGAGCAGCATGAGCAGGTCGGCACGGAGCGCAGCGCTGGGCATCGGGTATCTCTTGGGCAAAAAGCGCAACTGTGCCGCAACCCTGGGCCCTTTGCCTACCGTTGGTGGTCCGTCCGGCCTTGCCGCCGTCTGCGCCGTTCGGCATGCTGGCGCCATCTCGAAGGCAGCCGGCGCGCCAGGCACCTGGTCTTCGCGACCCCCAGTACAAGAAGGAAAGCTACACCATGGCGGCTGCCTATCAGATCCTCATCGCCGACGATCACCCGCTGTTTCGCAGCGCTCTGCAGCAGGCGCTCACCCTGGGCCTGGGCGCCCAGGCGCGGCTCACCGAGGTGGCCGACATCGCCCAGCTCCAGGCCTGCCTGGCCGACCGTACCGACTGGGATCTGGTCCTGCTCGACCTGAACATGCCCGGCGCCTACGGCTTTTCCGGCCTGGTGCTGTTGCGCGGCCAGTATCCGCAGGTGCCGGTGGTGATGATCTCCGCCCAGGAAGAGCCGGCGGTGGTGCAGCGCGCCCGGGAATTCGGGGCCAGCGGCTTCATACCCAAGTCCAGCGATCTGAGTACCCTGCAGCGGGCGGTCAGCCAGGTGCTGGATGGTGACACCTGGTGGCCGCCGCAGGTCGAGGGCGCCGTCGCCCTGAGCGAGGAGGCCAAGGCCGCCAGCGCCGGCCTCGCCAGTCTCACTCCCCAGCAATTCCGGGTGCTCACCATGCTCTGCGAGGGGCTGCTGAACAAACAGATCGCCTTCGAGCTGAATGTCTCCGAGGCCACGGTGAAGGCCCATGCCACGGCTATCTTCCGTAAACTCGGCGTCCGTACCCGGACCCAGGCGGCGCTGCTGTTGCAGCAGCTGGAGAGTACCTCCAGTTAGGTCCGGTGGTGCTAACCCTGAGGCCATGACTGGCCGCGTCCCTGCGGCGGCCTGGTAAGCCTCGACCGTTACCTTGCACGCTTTCTCTACCTGCCGTCTGCCAGAGGCGGCGGTTCGATCCTGTCGATGGAGCTTTCGGTGATTTCTCCCTACAAAGGCAAGACCGGTCTGCGCCGGGTCATCAACGCGACGGGCTACTCCCTGGCCGGGCTGCGTACCGCCTTCCAGCAGGAAGCGGCCTTTCGCTCCCTGGTCGCGCTCAACGTGGTGCTGCTGCCGATCGCCTTCTGGCTCGACGTGAGCCTCGGCGAGCGGGCCCTGCTGGTGGCGGTGTGCCTGCTGTCGCTGGTGGTCGAGTTGTTCAACGCCGCCATCGAGGCGGTGGTGGATCGCATTTCCCTGGACTGGCACGAACTGTCGAAGAATGCCAAGGATCTTGGCAGTGCCGCGCAGTTCGTGGCCATGTTCATCATCGCCGCGGTCTGGGGGATCGTCCTGCTCGGCTGAGCAGGACGACGATCAGACGGTGGCCCCCAGCGTGGCGCCGGCCGCGGTCTGGTCGGTCGCCAGGCCCTGGTCGAGCACGCTCGGCTGGGCCGAGTGGATGACCTTGTGGATGAAGTGCAGCTTGGCGATCACCGGGGCGGGCAGCGCGAAGGGATAGAAGTCCGGCTGGCCCATGCTGCGCGACAGCTCGTTGAGCATGGCCGCCAGTTCGATCCAGGCGTTGGCGAAGCCAAGGAATTCATCGTCGCTGCGGTCTTCGGCTTCGTACAGCGCCTCGCGGGTGAACGGCTGGAAATCCAGCTGGGTGGTGGTGGCGTTCATGCCCAGGTTGGCGGCGGTGGCCAGGGTATCCATCATGTGCAGGTAGTGGGCCCAGGTTTCCGCCCAGTCTTCCCAGGGGTGCATGGTGGCGTAGGCACTGATGTACTGGGTTT
>CAUQPA010000238.1:0-6445 GCA_963519325.1 uncultured Pseudomonas sp.
GTTCCCTCACCCCGGCCCTCTCCCAGGGGGAGAGGGGGGGGGAAGAAGGTGAAGCCTTAGCGACCGTACACCGGCAGGCGGGCACAGACGGCCTGGACCTTGGCACGCACGGCGTCGATCACCGACTCGTCGCCCATGTTGCCGAGGATGTCGCAGATCCAGCCGGCCAGTTCCTGGCACTCGGCTTCCTTGAAGCCGCGGGTGGTGACGGCCGGGGTGCCGATGCGCAGGCCGGAGGTGACGAAGGGCGAGCGCGGGTCGTTCGGCACCGAGTTCTTGTTCACGGTGATGAAGGCACGACCCAGGGCGGCATCCGCGTCCTTGCCGGTGATTTCCTGCTTGATCAGGCTGAGCAGGAACAGGTGGTTGTCGGTGCCGCCGGAGACCACGTCGAAGCCGCGCTCGATGAAGACGCTGGCCATGGCCTGGGCGTTCTTGATCACCTGCTGCTGGTAGATCTTGAACTCGGGCTGCAGGGCTTCCTTGAAGCACACGGCCTTACCAGCGATGACGTGCATCAGCGGGCCGCCCTGGGCGCCGGGGAAGACCGCCGAGTTGAGCTTCTTCTCGATGGCTTCGTTGGCCTTGGCCAGGATCAGGCCGCCACGCGGGCCGCGCAGGGTCTTGTGGGTGGTGCTGGTGACCACGTCGGCGAAGGGCACCGGGTTCGGGTAGACGCCCGCGGCGACCAGGCCGGCGAAGTGGGCCATGTCGACGAACAGGTAGGCACCCACGGCATCGGCGATGGCGCGGAAGCGGGCGAAATCCAGCACCTGGGAGTAGGCGGAGTAGCCGGCGACGATGACCTTGGGCTTGTGCTCCTGGGCCAGGCGCTCGACCTCGGCGTAGTCGATCAGGCCCTGCTCGTCGATGCCGTACTGCACGGCGTTGTACAGCTTGCCGGAGGAGGACACGGTGGCGCCGTGGGTCAGGTGACCGCCGTGAGCCAGGCTCATGCCGAGGATGGTGTCACCGGCTTCGATCAGCGCCAGGTACACGGCCGAGTTGGCCTGGGAGCCGGAGTGCGGCTGGACGTTGGCGTAGTCGGCACCGAACAGCTGCTTGGCGCGGTCGATGGCCAGTTGCTCGACCACGTCGACGTACTCGCAACCGCCATAGTAGCGCTTGTGGGGATAGCCTTCGGCGTACTTGTTGGTCAGCACGCTGCCCTGGGCTTCCATGACCGCCGGGCTGGTGTAGTTTTCCGAAGCGATCAGCTCGATGTGATCTTCCTGACGCTGGGCTTCCTGCTGCATGGCGGCATACAGGTCGGCGTCGAAGCGGGCGAGGGTGGTTTCACGGCTGAACATGGCGGCAGGGTCCCCTGAGGCATGGCGAAGAGCGAGCCCGGTCGGGCTCGTGAGGGGCGATATTCTACCCCATCGGGGGAACTCAGAGGTATGAGCGCCGGTCATGTCGCGGCGCCATGGGTCTCATGTCAGGACCGGGAACAGCCCCTGGTGCTCGAGGCGCTGGCGCAACTGGTCCGGCGGCAGCGGGCGGTCGAAGAGGAAGCCCTGGACCTCGTCGCAGCCATGGGCGCAGAGGAAGTCCAGCTGCGCCGTCTCCTCGACGCCCTCGGCGATCACCGAGAGATTGAGGCTGTGGGCCATGGCGATGATGGCCCGGGCGATCTGGGCGTCCTGCTCGCCATGGGGCAGGCCGTCGACGAAGCTGCGGTCGATCTTGAGGATGTCGATGGGGAACTGCTTGAGGTAGTTGAGCGACGAGTAGCCGGTACCGAAGTCATCCACCGCGATGCACAGGCCCAGGCCCTTGAGTTCGCCGAGCAGTTGCAGGGCCTCGCCGACGTCGCGCATCAGGATGCTCTCGGTCAGTTCCAGCTCCAGGCAGGCCGGCGCCAGGCCGGTCTCGGCGAGGATCTGGGCGATGCGCTGGCCGAGCTGGCCATCGCTGAACTGACGGGCCGACAGGTTCACCGAGACCTTGGGAATGCGCACCTTGGCCGCGTGCCATTCGCGCATCTGGCGGCAGGCCTCGCGGATCACCCAATCGCCGACCTGAACCACCAGGCCGATCTCTTCCAATACCGGGATGAATTCGGCCGGCGAGACGTGGCCGCGCACCGGGTGCTCCCAGCGCAGCAGGGCCTCGACGCCGGTGAGGCGCCGGGTATCGCAGCGATACTGCGGCTGGTAGTGCAGGCGGAATTCACCCTGCAGCAGGGCATGGCGCAGGTCGGCTTCCAGCTCCAGGCGTTCCAGGGCGCGGGCGTTCATCTCGGCCTGGTAGAACTGGAAGTTGTTCTTGCCCATTTCCTTGGCGTGGTACATGGCGGTGTCGGCGTTCTTCATCAGCTGGCTGAGTTCATGGCCATCCTGCGGCGAGAGGGCGATGCCGATGCTGGCGGAAACGAAGAATTCGCGACCTTCGAGCACGAAGGCCTCGGACAGCTGGGTGAGGATCTGCTCGCCGACGCGGATCGCCTGGGCGAGCGCCACCTCGCGGGTCTCCAGGCCGGACAGCAGCAGGGTGAACTCGTCGCCACCCATGCGCGCCACGCTGTCCTCGGTGCCGACGCAGGCGGTCAGCCGCATGGCCACCTCCTTGAGCAGGCGGTCGCCGGCGGCGTGGCCGAGACTGTCGTTGATCGGCTTGAAGCGGTCCAGGTCGAGGAACATCAGCACCACCCAACTGGCGTTGTGGCGGCTCTGCTGCAGGGCGTTGTGCAGGCGGTCCTGGAACAGGGTGCGGTTGGGCAGCAGGGTCAGGGCATCGTAGTAGGCGAGGCGGTGGATGCGCCTTTCGCTGGCCTTGCGCTCGCTGATGTCGACGAAGAAGCAGACGTAGCTCATCAGGTCACCGTCGTCGTCGCGGATGGCGGTGATGCCGACCCAGGACGGATAGGGCTCGTTGTCCTGGCGCCGCTGCCAGAGTTCGCCTTCCCAGCTGTCGCCGGTCCGCAGCTGCTGCATCACGTGTTGCAGCTGGTTGGCTTCCTGCTTGTCGGCGCAGAGCATCATCGGCTGCTGGTCGAAGACCTCTTCGGGAGCGAAGCCGGTGATGCGGGTGAAGGTGCGGTTGACCCGCACGATGTAGCCGGCCGGGTCGGTGACCAGGATGGCGCCGGCCGAGTGATCGAACACCGTGGCCGCCATGCGCATGTCCTTTTCCGTGCGGCGCTGGGCGGAGATGTCGCGGCAAATGCCGAGCAGGCCGGCGAAGCGCTCGTGGTCGTCCCACAGCGGCTTGAGGCGCATCTCGATCTGCAGGGTGTGGCCCTGGGCATGCAGGCAATCGAGCACCAGCGGCGCGAAGCGTTCGCGGCGCAGGTCCGCCAGGGCGCGCGGATCGTCCAGGCTGCGCAACAGGCGCTGCAAGGTCCGGCGGACCTCCTGCAGCTGGCGCGAATGCACCACCAGATCGGCCAGGGTGCGCTGTTCCAGGTCGGCGACGGGATAGCCCAGCAGTTCCTCGACCGAGGGACTGATGTAGTTGAGCACCAGCTGGGCATCGGTGGTGAGGATGACGTCGCTGATGCTCTCCGCCAGTTGCCGGTAGCGATTCTCGCTGTCGCGCAGGCGATCGCTGGCGCGGACCATGTCGGTGACGTCCAGCGCCAGCCCGACCACGCTCGCGGCGGTGCCGTCGGGATGGCTGGCCAGGCGCTGCTCGCGCACGTCGAACCAGCGCCAGCCGCCATTGCGGTGCTGCCAGCGCAGGAGACTGCTGCTGGGCTGGTCGGAGAGGCTCGGCCGCATGCTCACCACGCGGGCGTACAGCTCGGCGTCATCGGGGTGCAGGCGCTCGGGGCCGAGGCTGGCGAAGGACGCGGGCGGATAGCCGAGCTTGAGCGCCAGCGAGTGGCTCTCGTAGGTCAGTTCGCCGCGGGCCACGTCGTAGGTATAGAGGGTGTCGGGGGTCGCGCTGATCAGGTTGGACCAGAAGGCGTCGCGCTCGAGCAGGCGCAATTCGCCGAGCTTGCGCTGGGTGATGTCGTTGAGGCTGAGCAGGGTGGCGTCGAGGTGCCGCGGGTCGGCCGGCAGGTGCATGGTCAGCCAGAGGTGCCGCTCGCCTTCGGCGGTACGGATGCTGGTCTCCAGTTCCAGCACCTGCTGACCGGACAGCAGGCCGGCCAGCAGCCGGTATCTCTTGCCCCCGGCCTGGACGCGGGACTCGCCCACCAGCCGTCCCCAGGCCTGGTCGAGGTGGTCGATGCCGAGCATTTCCAGGGCGCGCTGGTTGATCTCGGTGATGCGCACTTGGCAGCCGAGGGTATCCAGGGTCTCGGGCTGGCGCTCGAACAGCGTCGTCAACTGCTCGGGGCGTTCCAGGCCCAGGGCGGCCATGGACCGCCGCAGCGCGCTCAGGTCGACCACGCAGATGCCGGTATGGACGCCGTTGAAGATGTTCTCGTAGCGCTGGCGGGTGGTCTGGATGGTCTCCAGGTCGCGCTGCTGGTCGGTGACGTCGCGCAGCACCCAGACGAAGCCATCCTGCACCTGCGAGCGGTCGCGCAGGACGCGTACGCTGTTCGGGCTGTCGGCCAGGGCATGGCAGCTGACGGCGAAGCGGCGTGGCTGCTGCTCGACCGTCAGGCTGACCAGGGCGCCGCTGTCACGCTCGGCCGCGGTCAGGGCTACCAGCTGCGGCAGCAGGCTGGCCAGGAAATACTGCTGGGCGTCGCCCGCCGCGATGCCCAGCAGGCGGGCGGCGGTGGCGTTGACATAGACCAGGCGGCCGTCGGCCTGGGTCATGCAGACCATTTCTTCGATGCCGTTCAGCGCCGTGCCCGCCAGGCGCAGGCTGCGTCGCGAGGCCAGGGTCAGGGCGCGCAGCCCCTGCTCTTCCCGCAGCAGCAGGTAGAGCAGGATGCCAGCCACCAGGGCGGACAGGCTGAACAGCGTCAGCCGGCCGACGGAGGCCCCCAGCAGGCTGCCGACGGCGCTGTCGGCGGGATAGGCGCCGACCACCTGCCAGTCGCTGTAGCCCAGCGGCTGGCGGACCTCGTCGGTGGTGGCGACCGGCCGGTTCGCGCCGCTGCGAAACAACAGCGTGCCGTGGCTGCGATCTTCCAGGCGCCAGTCGAGCCCTGGCGGCACCCGGGTCGGGCGCCACAGGGATTCGAGCAGCGGCGCGCTGGTCAGCACCCACCAGCCGTGCTGCAGGTCCGGATCACCCGCCAGCAGGACATAGAGCGGCGCCTTGGGCAGGGCGGCGTTGTAGCCATAGCTGAAGTCGGCCTGGCCGCTGCGCTCGATCAGCTGCTGCAGGAAGGCGGCATCCGGCATGTCGCTCAGGTGCGCAGCGCGCAGAGCGGCGTTGGCGGGGAGCCAGCGCACCTGCTGCAGGCCGGGAAAGAAGTCCTGCAGGCTGAGCAGCAGGTTGGGGGGCAGTGGCAGGGTCGGGTCGAGGGACCAGCGCAGGGTGCTGCGCACCGCCTGGGCCTTGAGCGCCAGGCCGAACTCGACGGTGTTCGCCAGTTGCCGGGTCAGGCCTTCCAGCTGTTCACGCCGCAGGGCTTCGCGCTCGGCCACGCCGGCGAAGGCCTGCCAGAACATCAGCGCCAGCATGGCCACCAGCGACAGGATCAGCAATACGCGGGAGAGGCGTCGCGACGAGGGCGCGACCGGCTCTTCCGGTAGCGTGGAGGAGTGGCTGTTCACGACGGACTGCATTCCTGCGGAGGCGATGGCCATTCGGCTGCGCCCGATTCCGCGGGGCAGGGATGGCCTATGATAAGGGCCCAGGCAGCACCGCCGCCTGCTTTTTCCACGCGTTCAACGCGAGCGCTTTCGTCGCTCTGGGTTTCGACAGCGTTCGTCGCTGACGCCATACTGTGTCCCCTGTTTTTCATTCCGCTCCCAAGGTCCAACCATGGCTCAATACGTCTACACCATGCATCGGGTCGGCAAGGTCGTGCCGCCCAAGCGTGAAATCCTCAAGAACATCTCCCTGTCCTTCTTCCCGGGCGCCAAGATCGGCGTGCTCGGCCTGAACGGGGCGGGCAAGTCGACGCTGCTGCGCATCATGGCCGGCGTCGATACCGAGATCGAAGGTGAAGCGCGCCCGATGCCCGGTATCAATGTGGGTTATCTGCCGCAGGAACCGAAACTTGATCCCGAGCAGACGGTTCGTGACGTAGTCGAGGAAGCGGTCGGCCAGATCAAGCAGGCCCAGGCGCGCCTGGACGAGGTCTATGCCGCCTACGCCGAGCCGGACGCCGATTTCGACGCCTTGGCCGCCGAGCAGGCCAAGCTGGAGGCCATCCTCCAGGCCGCCGATGGCCACAACCTGGATCGCCAACTGGAAGTCGCCGCCGACGCCCTGCGCCTGCCGGCCTGGGACGCCAAGGTCGGCGTGCTCTCCGGTGGCGAGAAGCGCCGGGTGGCGCTGTGCCGCCTGCTGCTGTCGGCCCCTGACATGCTGCTGCTCGACGAACCCACCAACCACCTGGATGCCGACTCGGTGGCCTGGCTGGAGC
>CAUQPA010000239.1:0-6442 GCA_963519325.1 uncultured Pseudomonas sp.
CCCTGGCATGGGCCTGGACAAGCTGCTGCGCGACTGGGGCTGGGAGGGCTTCCGTTTCGACTGGCTGGTGGACCCCGACCGGGTCATCTACTGCCTGCTGATCGCCGCCCTCTGGCAGGCGTCGGGCTTCGTCATGGCCATGTTCCTCGCCGGACTGCGCGGGGTGGACTCCTCCATCCTGCGTGCCGCCCAGGTCGACGGGGCAGGGCTGCCGACCATCTACCTGCGCATCGTCCTGCCCAGCCTGCGCCCGGTGTTCTTCAGTGCGGTGATGATCCTCGCCCACATCGCCATCAAGAGCTTCGACCTGGTCATGGCCATGACCGCGGGCGGTCCCGGCTACGCCTCGGACCTGCCGGCGGTGTTCATGTACCAGCACACCTTCACCCGTGGCCAGATGGGCCTGGGCTCGGCCAGCGCCGTGCTGATGCTCGGCGCGGTACTGGCGGTGCTGGTGCCCTACCTCTACTCGGAATTGCGGAGCAAGCGCCATGGCTAAGGCTCTGAACGTCAATCGCGTGGCCATCCACGCCACCCTGATCGTCGCCTGCGCGGTCTATCTGGTGCCCCTGGTGGTGATGCTGCTGACCAGCTTCAAGACCCCGGACGATGTCCGTACCGGCAACCTGCTCAGTCTGCCACTGGACTGGACGGTGATCGGTTGGCTCAAGGCCTGGGACGTGGTGCACAGCTACTTCTGGAACTCCTTCCTGATCACCGTCCCGGCGGTGCTGATCTCCACTTTCATCGGCGCGCTCAACGGCTACGCCCTGTCGAAGTGGCAGTTCCGCGGTTCGAACCTGCTGTTCAGCCTGTTGCTGTTCGGCTGCTTCATTCCCTTCCAGGTGATCCTGCTGCCGATGTCCTTCACCCTCGGCCAACTGGGCCTGGCCAACACCACCGCCGGCCTGGTGCTGGTCCACGTGATCTACGGCCTGGCCTTCACCACGCTGTTCTTCCGCAACTACTACGTCGGTATCCCCGATGCCCTGATCAAGGCGGCGCGGCTGGACGGCGCGGGTTTCTTCACCATCTTCTTCAAGATCCTGCTGCCGCTGTCCACGCCCATCGTCATGGTCAGCCTGATCTGGCAGTTCACCCAGGTGTGGAACGACTTCCTGTTCGGCGTGGTGTTCGCCAGCGGTTCGTCGCAGCCCATCACCGTGGCCCTCAACAACCTGGTCAACACCAGCACCGGTGCCAAGGAATACAACGTCGACATGGCCGCCGCCATGATCGCTGCGCTGCCGACGCTGCTGGTCTACATCTTCGCGGGTAAATATTTCGTCCGGGGCCTGACCTCGGGCGTGGTCAAAGGATAAGGACGGTCACCATGGCAGCTCTCGAACTCAAAAGCGTACGCAAGACCTACGGCAACGCCGCCCAGGAAGCCCTCAAGGGCATCGACATCCGCATCGACGCCGGCCAGTTCCTCATCCTGGTCGGGCCCTCCGGCTGCGGCAAATCCACCCTCATGAACGCCATCGCCGGCCTCGAAGACATCAGTAGCGGCGCCATCTGCCTGGACGGCGAGGACGTCACCCAGGTCGAGCCCAAGGATCGGGACATCGCCATGGTGTTCCAGTCCTACGCCCTGTACCCGACCATGACCGTGCGCGAGAACATCGCCTTCGGCCTGAAGATCCGCAAGACGCCCAAGGAGCAGATCGACGCCGAGGTGGCGCGCGTCGCCAAGCTCCTGCAGATCGAGCACCTGCTCGAGCGCAAGCCGGCGCAGCTCTCCGGTGGCCAGCAGCAGCGCGTCGCCATGGGTCGCGCCCTGGCCCGGCGGCCCAAGCTCTATCTGTTCGACGAGCCGCTCTCCAACCTCGACGCCAAGCTGCGGGTGGAGATGCGCACCGAGATCAAGCTGATGCACCAGCGGCTGCAAACCACCACCGTCTACGTCACCCACGATCAGATCGAAGCCATGACCCTGGGCGACCGGGTGGCGGTGATGAAGGACGGCGAGGTGCAGCAATTCGGCACTCCCGAGGAGATCTACAACGATCCGGCCAATCTCTTCGTCGCCAGCTTCATCGGCTCGCCGCCGATGAACTTCGTACCAGTGCGCCTGGACGCGCGCGAGGGCAGGGTGGTCGCCCGGGTGACCGGCGACACCGGTGACAGCCTGGTGGAATTGCCGGAACTCGACCCGGCGTTGGCTGGCAGAGAGGCTATCCTGGGTGTGCGGCCGGAGCAGATTCAGTCCGCGCATCCGGCCGACAGCGCGGTCCCCGGTATCCTGACCCGAGTGCAGGTAGTCGAGCCGACCGGGCCGGACACCTTGCTTTACGCCGAGTGGAATGGCACCAAGGTATGCTGCCGCGTGGCACCGGGAGAAGCCCCGCGTCCCGGTGACCAGGTGCTGTGGCGTATCGATGCGCGACGGGCGGTATTGTTCGATCCGGCGAGCGGTCGCCGACTTTCTTGAACGGAGCTCATGGCTGAAACGTTACAGCAATGGTAAGGTCCGCCCGCCGCCGCGCCTGACGTCGGGTCGCGGCCCTACCAGAGACCAGGGGTAGCCTTGGTCGCCGTGACAGACAGGAGAACAAGAATGGCACTACCCCGCGTCGTGGTCTTTGGCGAAGCCCTTACCGACATCGTCCAGGGTAATCCTGGCGAATGGCGCGGTTACCCGGGCGGTGCCCCCTGGAACGTGGCCCGTGGCCTGGCCCGGCTCGGTGTGGAGAGCGCCTTCGGTGGCGCCATCAGCCAGGACGGTCTGGGCGACGAGATCGCCTGGCAATCGGAAACCGCTGGCCTGGATACCCGTTTCCTGCAGCGCGTATCCGCCGATCCGCTGGTGGCCATCGTCCCGTCGAGTCGTCCGCCGCGCTATTTCTTCGCCGGTGAAGCCGACCTGAAATTCGATCCGGCGCTGCTGCCCGCGGGCTGGCTGGACGCCGCCGAAGTCTGCCATTTCAGCTGCATCAGCCTGGCCCGCTATCCGCTGGCCGATACCCTGCTGGACCTGGCGCGTCAAGCCAAGGCCGCCGGCAAGCGGCTGAGCTACGACCCCAACTGGCGCAACCTGATGGACGACCGCTATCGCCAGCAGACCTTTCCCGAGCTGGTGCGCCTGGCCGACGACATCAAGCTGTCCGACGAGGACATCCGCCAGATCTATCCGGGCCTGGACGAGCGCGCCGCGCTGGACGAGCTGCGCGCCCTCAATCCCCAAGCCCGCATCCTCTTCACCCGCGGCGAGCACGGCCTGGTGCTCTACACCCCGCAAGGCGAGTGGCAGCAAGCCGCCATCGCCGTGGACGTCGCCGATACCGTGGGCGCTGGCGACGCCTGCATGGC
This sequence comes from uncultured Pseudomonas sp., assembly GCA_963519325.1. Classification (GTDB taxonomy): domain Bacteria; phylum Pseudomonadota; class Gammaproteobacteria; order Pseudomonadales; family Pseudomonadaceae; genus Chryseomonas. The sequence goes on from CAUQPA010000239.1 coordinate 3,313, forward strand.
CGGCTGGCTGGCTTCGGGCCTCTTGGGCCTGACCGATCCCCAGCAGCGCCTGAGGTTCGCCGCCGCCAGCGCCTCCGTGTCCTGCCGGCACGCCGGCGCCTACGCACCGACCCGGGCCGACGTGGAGGCCCTGCTGCAGGTGAGCCCTCACTAGACCGCTTTCTCACAACAACAATAGCCGCCAAGGAAACCCGATGGACTTCCCCGATTTTCGTCGTCGCGAGACCCTGTTGGAGCATGTGCGCCAGACCCTGGCGTTCTACCATCCAAGATGCCTGGACCCGCAGGGCGGCTTCTATCACTTCTTCAAGGATGACGGGACGATCTACGACCGCCAGACCCGTCATCTGGTCTCCAGTACCCGCTTCGTCTTCGATTTCGCCATGGCCTACCGGCATTTTGGCGATCCGGCGTTTCTGGAAGCGACCCGCCACGGCCTGAGATACCTGCGCGAGCGGCATCGCCAGGCTAACGGCGGCTATGCCTGGCTGCTCGATGGCGACACCGTGGTGGATGGCACCAATCACTGCTACGGCCTGGCCTTCGTGGTGTTGGCCTATGCCCACGGTCTACAGGCGGGTATCGAAGAGGCGCGCGGCTGGCTGAGCGAAGCCTGGGAATCCCTGGAAACCCATTTCTGGCGGGAAGCCGATGGCCTCTATGTCGACGAGATCAGTGCCGACTGGCAGATCGTCTCGCCGTACCGTGGCCAGAACGCCAACATGCACGCCTGCGAAGCCCTGCTGGCCGCCTACGAAGCCAGTGGCGAGGTGCGCTACCTGGATCGCGCCGAGACCCTGGCGCGCAACATGACCCAGCGCCAGGCGGCGCTGACCAAGGGGCAGGGCGTCGCGGCCGACCAGGTCCCCGGTGGCCTGATCTGGGAGCACTACCACAGCGACTGGTCGATCGACTGGGACTACAACCGCGACGATCCGGCCAACCTGTTCCGCCCCTGGGGATTCCAGCCCGGGCACCAGATCGAATGGGCCAAGCTGCTGCTCATCCTCGAGCGCCACCGTCCCCAGCCCTGGCTGCTGCCAAGGGCTCAGGAGCTGTTCGATGCCTCCTGGCGGCTGAGCTGGGATGGCGAACACGGCGGGCTCTACTACGGCTTCGCTCCGGACGGCTCGCCCTGCGATCCGGACAAGTATTTCTGGGTCCAGGCGGAGGCGCTGGCCGCCGCGGCGCTGCTGGCCGACCGCAGTGGCGACGACCGTTACTGGCAACACTATGAAGCGCTCTGGCGCTACAGCTGGGAGCATTTCATCGATCACGAGCACGGCGCATGGTGGCGCCTGCTCGACCGTCGGAACCACAAGTACTCCGACGACAAGAGTCCGGCCGGCAAGGTCGACTACCACACCATGGGTGCCTGTTACGAAGTCCTCAACGTCCTGCCGTAAGAAGTTGTACACGATCTCGCGAGCTAGAGCCAAACCAGGCGAAAAGGCCTGAGGAAGCGGAGTTTACGAGTGGTAAATGAGCATTTCGAATGCCTTTTCAACGCCGTTTGGCCGACGCGCAGCAGATCGTGAACAGCTTCTAAGTATTAGAGACGCGGATTTCGGGCCCTGGGTGTCATCACTTCTATAAAAAGGGATCTCAGTAATGAACAGTCAGAATCACAAGAATCGTCGGGGTAACGCACTGCCCCTGGTATCGCTGCTCGCCCTGGCGGTAGCTGCAGGCGCCCAGGCGGCACCTCAGGCCAACCCAGGTGGCAATTTCAGCGGGGTGAACAACACCGAAGCCGCCTTCGAGCCCCTGGGCAACACCATGACCGGTGACTGGGGCGGCGTGCGCAAGGACCTGCGCGACAAGGGGTGGGACATCAAACTGGAGTACGTGGGGGAGGGCGCCACCAACCTGCGCGGCGGCTATGACGATGATCGCACCGGTCGTTGGAGCTCCCAGTACATGTTCGGCCTCTGGGGCGACATGAACAAGATCGCGGGTTGGGAGAATTCGGTATTCAAGCTCGCCATCACCTCCCGTGATGGCCGCAACCTGACCGATGACCGCATCACCGATCCCCGTGTCGGTGGCTACTCCTCCGTGCAGGAAGTCTATGGCCGTGGCCAGACCTGGCGTCTGACCCAGCTGTGGCTGTCCAAGGGCTTCTTCGATGGCCGCCTGGACATCAAGGCCGGTCGCTTCGGCGAAGGCGAGGACTTCAACTCCTTCGAGTGCGACTTCCAGAACCTGGCGTTCTGCGGCTCCCAGGTCGGTAACTGGGAAGGCGTCTGGTACAACTGGCCGGTCAGCCAGTGGGCCCTTCGCGTCAAGTACAGCCTGACCCCGGAACTGTTCGTCCAGGTCGGCGCCTATGAGCAGAATCCGTCGCTGCTGGAAACCGGCAACGGCTTCAAGCTCAACGGCAGCGGCACCAAGGGTGCGGTCCTGCCGGTCGAGATGGTCTGGTCGCCCAAGGTCAATGGCCTGCCGGGCGAATACCGCGTCGGCTACTACTACAGCACCGCCAAAGCCGACGACGTCTACGAGGACGTCAATGGCAACTCCGCCGCCCTCACCGGGCTGGATTACAAGGAGCACTCCAGCAAGCACGGCTACTGGGTCGTGGCGCGTCAGCAGATCACCGCGCACAACGATGACCCGAGTCGCGGCCTGTCGGTTTTCGCTAACTTCACCGCCCATGCCAAGGACGTCAACAAGGTCAGCAACTACGTCCAGGCTGGCCTGGTGTACAAGGGCCCCTTCGACGGTCGTCCGAAGGATGACATTGGCTTCGGTGTCGCGCGCATCAGCACCAACAGCGACTTCCGCGATAACCAGCGCGCGCTCAATCAGGCTGCCGGTGCCACTGACTACGACGATCCGGCCTACACGCCCCTGCAGCACAACGAGTACGACGCCGAACTCTATTACGGTGTGCACGTGACCAACTGGCTGACCGTTCGCCCCAACATCCAGTACATCAAGAGCCCGGGTGGTGTGCGTGAGGTCGACAATGCCGTGGTCGGCGGTCTGAAGGTTCAAGCGGTTTTCTAAATCGCCTTCATAGCCCGCCATCCGGCCGGATGGCGCTGGCCAAGGCCCTTCAGTCGTTATACTACAGGGCCTTTTTCATTTCCGAGGTTGCCGTGGGTAAGGTCGAAAGTCCCTGCAT
>CAUQPA010000240.1:0-6402 GCA_963519325.1 uncultured Pseudomonas sp.
ATGGGGCGCTCATCCTGGTCGAGCATCAGGCCTTCGGCGTATTCCGCAGCGCGCCACTCGTCACGGGCGAGCACCTGCTCCAGTCGATTCAGGTGCTTGAGCCCGGCCAGCAGCGGCTGACTGGCCAGGCGCGTCTGGCAGGGATAGAGGGCGATCCCCTCGACGGCATGGGCCGCCGGATAGGCGGGGGTGGGCGATCCCAGCAGCAGCCGCCGCACCTCGGGTGCCGCGGGCGAGGCATAACCCCGCAGGCCATCGCCGCGGGTGACCAGCAATTTGGCGACGCCTTCGCCCAGCTGCGCCGCATAGGCCTGGACCTCGGCGCCGACCTGGGCGATGTCGCAAGGGATTCGCAGTCGCTGGCATCCCGTGGCCAGCCGCTGCAGGTGCCGCTCCAGCAGGCGCGGCTGGCCGCGGCGCACGGCGATGGTCTCGAACAGTCCATCACCGTAGGCCAGGCCCCGGTCGCGCTGCAGGCCGGCGCCCAGGGGTTGGCCGTTCAGCCAGTCCTGGATCAAGCGGTGAAGCGCCGGAACACCAGGCTGCCGTTGGTGCCACCGAAGCCGAACGAATTGGACAGGGCCACTTCGATGGGCCGCTGCCGCGCCTCGTGGGGCACGAAGTCCAGATCGCAGCCGTCGCTGGGATTGTCCAGGTTGATGGTGGGCGGCGCCACCTGGTCGCGCAGGGCGAGCACCGTGAAGATAGCTTCCACCGCGCCGGCGGCACCCAGCAGGTGACCGGTCATGGACTTGGTCGAGCTCACGCTCAAACGCCTGGCCTGCTCGCCGAACACCTGCTTGAGCGCTGCCACTTCGGCCAGGTCGCCAGCCGGGGTGGAAGTGCCATGGGCGTTGACGTAGTCGACCGCTTCCGGCGCGATACCGGCGTCCTTGAGGGTCGCCCGCATGCAGCGGGCGGCGCCGGCGCCGTCTTCCGGCGGGGCGGTCATGTGGAAGGCGTCCGCGCTCATGCCGAAACCGATCAGCTCGGCATAGATGCGCGCGCCACGGGCCTTGGCGTGCTCGTATTCCTCGAGCACCAGGGCGCCGGCTCCGTCGGACAGCACGAAGCCGTCGCGGTCGCGATCCCAGGGCCGGCTGGCACGGGTCGGATCGTCATTGCGGGTCGACAGGGCACGGGCGGCACCGAAGCCACCCAGACCCAGACCCGAGGTCGCCATCTCCGCACCACCGGCGACCATGACATCGGCCTCATCGTAGGCGATGTTGCGCGCGGCCATGCCGATGCAGTGCGTCGCCGTGGTACAGGCGGTGGCGATGGCATAGTTGGGGCCCTGCAGACCCAGGTGGATCGACAGGAAACCGGACACCATGTTGATGATGGAACCCGGTACGAAAAAGGGGGAAATACGACGCGGACCCTGAGCCAGCAACGACTGGCAATTCGCCTCGATGTTGGTCAGGCCACCGATGCCGGAACCCATGGCGACCCCCATCCGCTCGCGGTTGCCATCGTTGACTTCGATGCCGCTGTCGCGCATGGCCTGGAAGCTGGCAGCGAGACCGTATTGGATGAACAGATCCAGCTTGCGGGCTTCTTTCGCGGACAGGTACTGCTCCACGTCGAATCCCTTGACCGATCCGCCGATCCGCGTGCTGAAGGCAGAGACGTCCATATGCTCGATCGGCGCGATACCGCTGCGACCGGCCAGGATGCCCTCCCAGCTGCTCGCCACATCGGCGCCAAGCGGCGATACCATGCCCATACCCGTGATCACGACACGTCTACGCGACACACCCAACTCCTCTTGTCCTTCCGGGGCGGCCAACCCACCTAAAAAAAGCCAATTCCAGCGAGCTAGACCCTGGACCTAAAGAAAAGCCGCACGCCCTGCAGGACGTGCGGCTTTTGATGTCCGAAACTAGGGACTACTTATTGCTGGTGAGCAACGATGTAGTCGATAGCTTCCTGGACGGTGGTGATCTTCTCAGCCTGCTCGTCCGGGATTTCGGTCTCGAATTCCTCTTCCAGAGCCATCACCAGTTCGACGGTGTCAAGGGAGTCGGCGCCCAGATCCTCGACGAAGGAAGCGCTGTTGGTAACTTCCTCTTCCTTCACGCCGAGCTGCTCAGCGACGATCTTCTTAACGCGTTCTTCGATGGTGCTCATACCGTGTTCTCACTCCTAAAGGAAAAATCCGCACAACGGATTGCGCGTAAGTGTATAGAAAGGGATTTCCGTATTTCAAGCTGACGCGACATTAAGACGTACGCGCGGCCATTGCTGGTCCGACAGTTTACCAGCTTAGCGCAATAGCCGCGCGGGGTAACGCCGGTCAGCTCATGTACATTCCGCCGTTCACGGGGATCGTGGCGCCGGTCACATAGGCCGCGCCCTCGCCCGCCAGGAAACCCACCACCTTGGCGATTTCGTCGGCCTGGCCGAGGCGGCCGGCCGGGATCTGGGTCAGCAGCGCGGTGCGCTGGGCTTCCGGCAGCTCGCGGGTCATGTCGGTGTCGATGAAACCGGGAGCCACGGCATTGACGGTGATGTTACGCGAACCCACCTCGCGGGCCAGCGCCCGGGTGAAGCCCTCGAGACCGGCCTTGGCCGCGGCATAGTTGGCCTGGCCGGCGTTGCCCATGGCACCGACCACCGAGCCGATGCTGACGATGCGACCCCAGCGGCCCTTGGTCATGCCCTTGAGCACGGCCTTGGACAGGCGGAACAGGCTGTTCAGGTTGGTATCGATCACGTCGAACCACTCCTCGTCCTTCATCCGCAGCATCAGGTTGTCGCGGGTGATGCCGGCGTTGTTGACCAGGATCGACGGCGCGCCGAACTGGGCCTGGACCTGCTCGAGGGCGGCCGCGACGGAGGCGTTGTCGGAGACGTTGAGCACCAGCCCGATGCCCTCGATGCCGTTGGCCTTGAGCGACTCGGCGATGCGCTGGGCGCCCGCCTCGCTGGTCGCGGTGCCGATCACGGTGGCGCCCAGCCGACCCAGTTCCAGGGCGATGGCTTGACCGATGCCACGCGTGGCGCCCGTGACCAGGGCGACCTTACCTTGCAGACTCCTCTCGTTTTCCTCGGATTCAAAAAGCCGCGCGGGCGGCGGCGAAGGCGTCGGGGGTATCCAGGGCCAGCGTTTCCACGCCCTTGACGCATCTCTTGTTCAGACCGGCCAGGACCTTGCCCGGGCCGCACTCCACCAGGTGGGTGATGCCCTGGGTCGCCAGGTACTGCACGGACTCGACCCAGCGCACCGGGCTGTACAGCTGGGCCAGCAGGTCCTGCTGGAGGCTGGCCAGCTCGGTGTTGACGCCGGCATTGACGTTCTGCACCACCGGAATCTCGGGCTGGCTCCAGGTGCAGCCACGCACGTCCTCGGCGAAGCGCTCGGCCGCCGGACGCATGAGCTCACAGTGCGACGGCACGCTGACCGGCAGCGCCACGGCACGCTTGGCGCCCAGCGCCTTGCAGGCCTCGATGGCGCGCTCCACCGCCGCGGCGGTACCGGCGATGACCACCTGGCCCGGGGCATTGAAGTTGACTGCGCTCACCACCTCGCCCTGGGCGGCTTCGGCGCAGGCGGCCAGCACCTGGGCGTCTTCCAGACCGAGGATGGCGGCCATGCCGCCCTGCCCGGCCGGTACGGCCTGCTGCATCAGCTCGCCGCGGCGAGCCACCAGGCGGACCGCCTCGGCGAACGGCAGGCTGCCCGCGGCGACTAGCGCCGAGTACTCGCCCAGGCTATGGCCGGCGACATAGGCCGGCTTGGCGCCGCCTTCGGCCAGCCACAGCCGCCACAGCGCGATGGACGCGGTCAGGATGGCGGGCTGGGTACGGTCGGTCTGGTTGAGCGACTCCTGCGGGCCCTGCTGGGTCAGCGCCCAGAGGTTGTAGCCGAGCACGGCGGAGGCTTCCGCGAAGGTTTCACCGATCAGCGCATGGTGCGTGGCCAGCTCGCCCAGCATGCCCAGGGCTTGGGAACCCTGGCCGGGAAAGACGAAAGCGAGAGAGGCAGACATAGGCAGGTCTCTTGTGGGTCCATTGCGGGCGAACACTCTGTTTCGCCACTGACAGACTGAGATGTCGGTGTCGACCGGTCGGTCACACCGCTTTCAGAGCCGCCAAGTTTAACCGGATCCGCCCGGGGAGATCAGTCTCCACGTCGCGCAGGGCGCGCTCGATGGCCTGAACGAGACCGACTTCGCCTGCCGCGCCATGGCTTTTCACCACCACGGCGTTGAGTCCGAGAAAGCTGGCGCCATTGCGTAGCTCCGGATCCCAATGGCGGAAACGCCGGGCCAGCCAGGGCTGCAGCAGCCAGCGCTCGAGTGGGGAGGCCGTGCCGCTGCGCTCGACCAGCAGGCGCAACAGCGCCTCGCCGGACTTGAGTACGGCGTTGCCGGTGAAGCCATCGCAGACCACCACGTCCGCCGCCGCGGCGTAGAGATCGCTGCCCTCGACGAAGCCGATGAAGTCGAAGGTCCGACTCTCGGCGAGCCGGCGCGCGGCCTCCTGGATCACCGGCGTCCCCTTGCCCGGCTCGCGCCCGACATTGAGCAGCGCCACCCGTGGCCGTGCCAGGCCCCGTGCCTGGGCCGCACCTGCACCCAGATAGGCGAACTGCAGCAGTTGTTCGGCAGTGGTGTCGAGATTGGCACCGAGGTCGAGCAGCAGCGTCTGGTGCTCTCCCCGGCCGGGCAGCGCCGACATCATGGCGGGCCTGTCGATCTCCGGCAGCGTGCCGAGCAGGGATCGCGCCAGCGCCATCCAGGCCCCGGTGTTGCCCGCGCTCAGGCAGCCCTGGGCACGCCCCTGCTGGACAGCCTCCAAGGCGGCATGCATGGAGGTGCGGGCACGGCTGCGCACGACGCTGGCGGGGCGCTCATCGGGCCCTACGGCGGAGTCGACGTAGTCGAAATGCAGGCGAGTAGCGAGGGAAGCGGGCGGTGACCAGGCCGACAGGGCGTCGCGCTGACCACAGAGGAGAAGACTTAAGGCAGGGAAACGCGCGAGCGCGCGGAGTGAAGCAGGAACAATGCAGCGGGGACCGAAGTCCCCGCCCATTGCATCGATCGCGATGACGGTTTCGATCGAGGATTACTCGTCGGAACCCTTGTCGATCACTTTGCGACCGCGGTAGAAACCGTCGGGCGACACGTGGTGGCGCAGGTGAACTTCACCGGTGCTCTTTTCCACGGACAGGGCGTTCGCTTCGAGGGCATCGTGCGAACGACGCATGTCGCGAGCGGAACGGGATTTTTTGTTCTGCTGAACAGCCATGATTTAACTCCTAAACGTTTGGGTCACGCTTCAACTGCGCAAGTACACTGAACGGGTTGGGTCGCTTTTCCTCGTCCGCCGGCTCTTCGGGCGCCTCGAAACCTTCCGGATGCTGGCAAGCCCCTTCTGGATGCACGGGAATGATCGGCAGCGCGAGCAACAGCTCCTCTTCGACCAAGCTATGCAGATCCAGGGGATCTTCGCCAACCTCCAGGGCATCGTAACCCTGTGGCAAGGCATCGGCCGACTGCCCTTCCCAGAGCACGGCGAAATCGAATTCGCTGTGGATGGGAAGCACTGCCGGCTCCAGACAACGCTGGCAGATCATCTCGACCGCGGTGTCCAGGACACCGTGGATGACGAACTGCCGCTGTTGATCACGCCCGAAGTCGAGGACGACGGCTACCGCGCCTTCGGACTTCACGAGCTGCTCGCCGACACGCCGCATGTTCGCGAGAGGCAGCTCACCCTTGAGGGTGACGCCGCGATCCGCCAATTTGCGAGGATCGACCTGAGGTGGAATTGGCCCATTCAACATAAGCGCGCCATTATAGGGACGGCCTTACGGCTGTCAAAGGAAATTAACCCCGAAGCGACGCCGACCGACCTCTGGTCGACCTCGCCCGAGAACAAACTGATGTCTCTTATTCTACTCGCTTCCAGCTCACCTTACCGCCGCCAATTGCTGGAAAGGCTGCACCTGCCCTTCGCCCACCGGTCGCCCGACATCGACGAAACGCCGCTGCCGGGCGAAGGCCCGCGGGAGCTGGTGGAGCGCCTGGCCCGGGCCAAGGCCGCGGCCCTCGCCGACCAGCCGGAGCCCACCCTGATCATCGGCTCCGACCAGGCCACCGCCATCGATGGCGAGATCCTCGGCAAGCCCCTGAGTCATGAGCGTGCGCAGGAACAGCTGGCCCGAGCCAGTGGCCGCACCCTGGTGTTCCATACCGGACTGGCGCTGCTGGACAGCCACACCGGCGAGTGCCGCAGCGAGGTGATGGAGTTCCGGGTGCGTTTTCGCCAGCTGGACCCTGCGACCATCGACCGCTACCTGCACGCCGAGCAACCCTATGATTGCGCCGGCAGCTTCAAGGCCGAGGGCCTCGGCATCGCCCTGTTCGAATCCATGCAGGGGGATGATCCGAC
>CAUQPA010000241.1:0-6351 GCA_963519325.1 uncultured Pseudomonas sp.
GGTCATGACAGGCCACTCCCCTTGTAGCGACGTGATCCGAATGGGTCACCGCGATCCCGCGATGCCCGGCTTTTTCGAGCTTAAACAGCTGGGGGCCGTGGCGACTTGACCGCTCGGCACGGTCGCTGTGACCTCGGGTCAAGTCGGCGTTACCCCTCTTCCCAGGGTGCTACCCGAGACCGCACCACCCTGGTGCGATGCCCGACCGCCCGCCCCGCGATGAGGCACGTCAAGGCGCCCAATAGCGTGAAGCCCTCGGCGTTCCAGCCCCGATGGAGGACCGCTTTCCGCCCCGGGGCACAGCCTTTGCTTCATTCATGCCGATCCCCTCCCTGGACCCGCACCATGCCCCTGGCCGCCTCCGGCTTCGCCGCCCTGACCTCACCGTCGCGCAATCTCGGCGTGCTCTCCGCCGCCGCCAGCGGACTGGATGCCGTCATCACCAGCCACGGCGGCGACGTCGATCGCATCTTCGGCACTGCCGGCATCGACCCCGAACAGCTGCAGCACCCCACCCTGAGCCTGGGGCTGGGCAACTACTGCCGGGTGCTGGAAGAAGCCGCCGCCCAGTCCGGTTGCGATAATTTCGGTCTGCACTACGGCGGGCAATTCAAGCCGCAGATGCTTGGCCTGCTGGGCTACGTAGGGCTCTGCTCACCCACCGCCGAGGCGGCGCTGCAGAACTTCGCCGCCGCCTTTCCCTTCCACCAGCACAGCACCCTGATCCAGCTGGTGGATGCCGGTGACTGCTGGCGCTTCGACTATCAGGTGCGTCACGGCGCCATCGTCACCCGCCGCCAGGACGCCGAGCTGACCCTGGGCATGCTGCTCAACTTGCTGCGCCACGTACTCGGCCCGACCTGGGCACCCCGCGCGGTGCACTTCGAACACCCGCGCCCGGAGGGCTGGCACGAACACCGTCGGCTGTTCGATGCCCCGGTCAGCTTCGGTCACCCTTGCAACGCCATGCTGGTGCCCAAGGCCGACCTGCGTGGCCGCGCCATGCCCGACCACGACCCGCTGCTCCTGCTGGTGGTGCAGGACGCCATCCGTCAACTCGGCCAGCGCCTGCCACAGGTGGAACTGCTCGAAGAAGTACGCGCCTCGGTACGCCTGGCACTCCCCCTGGGCGAGCCCAGCCTGGAGACCATCGCCCAACGCCTGGACCTCTCCACCAGCCAGCTGCAACGCCGCCTGCGCGACCAGGGTGCGAGCTTCTCGGCCCTGGTCGAAGGCGTCCGCCGCGACCTGGCCCAGCACTACCTACGGCAACGGTTACCGGTCACTGACCTGGCGCCGCTGTTGGGATACTCGGAGACCAGCGCCTTTTCGCGGGCGTTTCGGCGGTGGTTTCAGGTGAGTCCGCGGCAGTGGCGGCAGCAGGCGTAGGTTGGATTTGACGCCGCTGGCAGCGGCACGCGTAGGTTGGCGCTGAGCGCAGTGAAGCCCAACGAGCGTAGGTTGGCCTATACGCCTTGATTTATCAGTGCTCCAGCTGCTTATCGAGGTCTGTTGATGGTTTTGTTTCGCCCACCCGGGCGACTCACTTTTTTCAATCGCGAAAAAAGTAAGCAAAAACGCTGTCCCCACGCTTCGGCCCTCCGCTGCGCTCCGGGTCCCCTCGCTCCGGCGCCGCTCCAGGGGCACGGCACGAAGGGGCCTCCTGCCCCTCGCGCCTTGCTCGGCGTCCTGCCTCGCATCCCCCTCCACGACACCTGCACTCGGCCTCACTGACGGGGACGGGGGCGCCAGCCTGAGACTACGGTGTTTACAGGCAAAGCCAGATCGATTCGTAGCGTGGAAAACCGCGCAGCGTTTTCCACTGATGAGCTTGATCGTGAACAGTGGACAAGGCTGCGCCGTTGTCCACGCTACGGGTTACGGGTTACGGGTTATTCAACCAAAACTTTCAGGCTGGCGAATCGCCCCGTTCAGCAGGGCGAACGCCAGCGTTGTGGAGTGGGTCGAGCCGCATGGATGCGGCGAGAGGTCCAGTGGGCCATGGACGGCCCATCTGGACCGACCCCGGAACGGCGCTGGTGTGAGCGGACCTGAAGCGCAGCGGAAGGCCGGATGGTCGGGCAAGCGTTTTTGGTTACTTTTTTGGCGACTGCAAAAAGTAACTCGCCCGGGTGGGCGAAACCAAAACCATCAAAGCACTCGATAACCAGCCAAGGCACCTAATGCCCCAAAACGTTGGGCTTCGCTAACGCTCAGCGCCAACCTACGCCCGCCCCCAAAACAACGACGCCCACCGGATCACTCCAGCAGGCGCCATTCAAGGGGGGCGACTGAGGGGAAAACTCACCCCTCCAACGAGTCCACCCCCAACTCATCCCACACCGCCTCCGCCAGATGGAAGGTGGCATTGGCCGCCGGGATGCCGCAGTAGATGGCACTCTGCATGATCACCTCCTTGATCTCGTCCCGCGTCACCCCATTGTTGCGCGCCGCGCGCAGGTGCAGGCGCAGTTCGCCCTCGCGATTCATGCCGATCAGCATGGCGATGGTGATCAGGCTGCGGGTGTGCCGCGGCAGGCCCGGGCGGGTCCAGATGTCGCCCCAGGCGTGGCGGGTGATCATCTCCTGGAATTCTTCGTTGAAGGGGGTCAGCTTTTCCAGGCTGCGATCGACGTGGGCGTCGCCCAGCACCGCGCGGCGGACCTGCATGCCGGCGGCGTAACGTTCTCTTTCGTCCAAGATCGACTCCTTTAGGCGCTGAGGAAGGTCAGCACGCGCTGGGTGAAGGCGTCGCCCATCTGCACGTTGGACAGGTGGGCGGCGGGGAACTCGACGTACTCGGCGCCGGGGATGCGCTCCTGCAGGAAGCGCCCGTCGGCCGGGGTGGTCACGGCGTCGTGGGTGCCGGCGACGATCAGCGTCGGCGCGCGGATGGCGTCCAGCACCTCGCGGAAGTCGGCGTCGCGCACCGCCGCGCAGTTGGCCGCGTAGCCCTGGGGCGGGGTGCTGGCGAGCATGGCGACGATGCGGTCGACCTTGTCCGGTTCGGCACTGGCGAAGTCGGGGGTGAACCAGCGGCCGATGGAGGCATCGCGCAGGTCGCGCATGGCCTGCTCGCCGCCGGCTTCCACGGTCTGGATGCGGGTGTTCCACACCTCGGGGGTGCCGATCTTGGCGCCGGTGTTGCACAGCACCAGGCGGGTGACCCGCTCGGGGGCGTTGATGCCCAGCCATTGGCCGATGGAGCCACCCATGGACAGGCCGCAGAAGGCGAATTGCTCGATGCCCAGGGCATCGGCCAGGGCCAGGACGTCACGGCCGTTCTGGTCCATGCGATAGGGGCCGGGCGTCACCAGGGAGGCGCCGTGGCCGCGGGTGTCGTAGCGCAGCAGGCGGAATCTCTCGCTGAAGGCCGCGGCCTGGTCGTCCCACATGGCCAGGTTGGTACCCAGGGAGTTGGACAGGATCAGCACCGGAGCGCCCTCGGGGCCCTCCAGCCGGTAGTTCAGGTCGCCATCGGCGAGACGTACGCTGGGCATCAGGCAGTCCTCTTGTCTAGGGATGAGAAAGCAGGGTCTGGTGTTCGGCCAAGGCGCGGGCCACCCAGGCCCGGGCCTGGCCCTGGTAATGGGCGGGGTCCAGCAATCGATCCAGCTCGGCGCTGGAGAGTTCGGCAGTCACCTCGGGGGTGTCGCCCAGAACCTGGCGCAGGTGACGACCTTCCTGGACGGCGCGATTGCAGCTCTGCTCCACCAGGTGGTGGGCAGCCTCGCGGCCCAGGCGGCCGGCTAGGGCGATGCTGACCGCCTCGGCCAGCACCAGGCCGTGGGTCAGCTCCAGGTTGGCCTGCATGCGTGCGGCATCGACCTCCAGCCCGGCGACGATGGCCTGGGCCTGTTGCAGGGCGCCGGACACCAGGCAGAACAGCTCCGGCAGGGTTTCCCATTCGGCATGCCAGAGGCCCAGGCTGCGCTCGTGCTCCTGGGGCATGGCGGAAAACAGGGTGCTGACCAGACCCGGCGCGCGGGTGGCAGCGGCGATCAGCACCGCCGCGCCGACCGGATTGCGTTTGTGCGGCATGGTGGAGGAACCGCCCTTGCCCGGCGCCGAAGGCTCGAACACCTCGGCGGCCTCGGTCTGCATCAGCAGCGACAGATCGCGCCCGAGCTTGCCCAGGCTGCCGGCCACCAGGCCGAGCCAGGCGCCAACCTCGGCCAGGCGATCGCGCTGGGTGTGCCAGGGTTGCTCCGGCAGGCTCAGCCCCAGCTCGCGGGCCAGGGCCTCGGCCACCGGCAGGGCGTCAGCGCCCAGGGCGGCCAGGCTGCCCGAGGCGCCGCCGAATTGCAGCACCAGCACCCGCGGCCGTAGTTCGGCCAGGCGCTGGCGGTGCCGGGTGATGGCGCCCAGCACCCCGGCCAGTTTCATGCCCAGGGTTACGGGCGTTGCATGTTGCAGCCAGGTCCGGCCGGCCAGCACGGTGGCGGCATGGCGCTCGGCCTGGATGGCCAGGGCCTCGGCCAGCCGTGCCAGGTCAGCGTCCAGCAGGTCCAGCGCCTGGCGGATCTGCAGGACCAGGCCGCTGTCCATGGCGTCCTGGCTGGTGGCACCGCGGTGCACATGGCGCTCGGCCTCGGGATCCTGGGCGGCGATCTGCCGGCCCAGGGCCTTGACCAGCGGTATGGCGGAATTGCCGGCGCTGACCACGGCCCGGGCCAGCTCGGCCGCGTCATAGCGCTCGGCGCGGCAGGCGGCGGCGATGGGCGCTACCGCCGTCTGGGGGATTACCCCCACCGCCGCCTCGGCGCGCGCCAGGGCCGCTTCGAAGTCCAGCATGCCCTGCAGTCGCCCCTGGTCACAGAACACCGCACGCATGGCGGCCTGGGTGAAGTAGGCGTCGAACAGCAGGTTGGACATGGGGATTCCTCGGGGCTCAGTGGTCGTGATGCAGGTAGGTGGCCTGCCGCGGCAATCTCAGGCTGACCAGGAAGGCCACCGCCAGCATCACCGAGACATAGATGTAGAAGATTTCCTCGTGCCCCTGGGTCTTGAAGCTCAGGGCGACGAATTCCGCCGAGCCGCCAAAGACCGCATTGGCCACCGCATAGGACAGGCCCACGCCCAGGGCGCGCACCTCGGGCGGGAACATCTCCGCCTTCACCAGGCCGCTGATGGAGGTGTAGAGGCTGATGATGGCCATGGCCAGGCAGATCAGCAGGAAGGCCACGAAGGGACTCTGGACGCTGGCCAGGGCGGTGAGGATCGGCCAGGTGCAGACCGTGCCCAGGCCACCGAACAGCAGCATGGAAGCGCGCCGGCCGATGCGGTCGGAGAGCATGCCGAACAGCGGCTGCATCAGCATGAACACCAGCAGCGCACAGGTCATCACCGCGCTGGCGGTCTTGGCGTCCATGCCGCTGGTGTTGACCAGGTACTTCTGCATGTAGGTGGTGAAGGTATAGAAAATCAGCGAACCGCCGGCGGTGTAGCCAAGTACGGTGAAGAAGGCCGCCTTGTGATTCCTGAACAGTCCGCTCAGGGTGCCGGCTTCCTTGTTGGCGCGGGTCTCGGCGGTGGTGGTCTCTTCCAGCGAGCGTCGCAGGAACAGCGAGATCACCGCGGCGACGGCGCCGACCACGAAGGGAATCCGCCAGCCCCAGGCGCGCAGGTCGGCATCGCTCAAGACCTGCTGCAGGATCACCACCACCAGCACCGCCAGCAACTGACCACCGATCAGGGTGACGTACTGGAAGGAGGCGAAGAAGCCGCGCTGGCCGCGCAGGGCCACCTCGCTCATGTAGGTAGCGGTAGTGCCGTATTCACCGCCCACCGAGATGCCCTGCAGCAGCCGTGCGAGGAGCAGCAGTGCGGGCGCCGCGACGCCGATGCTGGCGTAGGTGGGCAGGCAGGCGATGGCCAGGGAGCCAGCGCCCATCATCAGGATGGAGATGACCATGGAGGTGCGCCGGCCGTACTTGTCGGCGATGCGCCCGAAGATCCAGCCCCCCAGGGGCCGCATGAGGAAGCCCGCGGCGAAGACCCCGGCAGTGCTGAGCAACTGCACGGTGGGATCGCTCTTCGGGAAGAAGGCGGCGGCGAAGTAGATGGAGCAGAAGGCGTAGACGTAGAAGTCGAACCATTCCACCAGGTTGCCGGACGAGGCGCCGACGATGGCGAAGATGCGCTTCTTGCGCTCCTCGAAGCTGTAGTGCGGATGAGTGCTCATGGAGATCCTTAATTATAGGTATGGATGGACGGGAGACAGCCTACCGCCATTCGGACCAGCAGAGACACACGGGGTTACAGGGAGGTGTGGGCATGGAGATAGGTGAGATTTGGTGATTTGCTTGAGCATGGGCTCTACGATCGGCTTGGAAGATCGCGGCCATGGGC
>CAUQPA010000242.1:0-6349 GCA_963519325.1 uncultured Pseudomonas sp.
CCCTGATCCTGGAGGCGGTGCGCGAGCTGGATCCCCGGCAGTTGCGCCAGCCGTTGATCGTGCTCGCTACCTGCGACGAGGAATCCTCCATGGACGGCGCCCGGGCCCTGGCCGAAGCCGGACGACCGCTGGGCCGCGCCGCGGTGATCGGCGAGCCGACCGGGCTGCGGCCGATCCGCCTGCACAAGGGCATCCTCATGGAGCGCATCGACATCCTCGGCCAGAGCGGCCATTCCTCCGACCCCACGCTGGGCCACAGCGCCCTGGAGGCCATGCAGGCGGTGATGGGCGAGCTGCTCGACCTGCGCGCCCAGTGGCAGCGCGAGTACCGCAATCCGCTGTTCCTGGTACCCCAGCCGACCCTCAACCTCGGGTGCATCCACGGGGGCGACAATCCCAACCGCATCTGCGGTCAGTGCGCCCTGGAATTCGACCTGCGCCCCTTGCCGGGCATGCAACCGGAAGCCCTGCGCCAGGTCATCCGCGGGCGCCTGCTGCCCGTCGCCGAGCGCTTCGGGGTGAAGATCGACTACCAGCCGCTGTTTCCCGCCGTGCCGCCCTTCGAGCAGCCGGCCGAAGCCGAGCTGGTGCGCCTGGCCGAGCGTCTCACCGGCCACCGCGCCGATGCCGTGGCCTTCGCCACCGAGGCGCCCTATCTGCAGGCGATCACCCAGGAGGTGCTGGTGCTCGGCCCCGGCGACATCAGCTGCGCCCATCAGCCCGAAGAACACCTGGCGTTGGACCGGATCGAGCCCACCGTGGCGCTCCTGCGCCAGCTGATCGGCCATTATTGCCTGGCAGAAACGCTGGCCACCTGATGAATAGACCCGGTCGCCCGGCGTGACTTTTTGTAAACTCGCGTTGGTCTACTAGCGCCACCTGCCCATCCGCCCCGCTTCGAGGAACCCCCGTGCTGCGACGACGCTGAACGCCCTGCCTGCCTCCGTTCACCCTCACGCCTACTCATCAAGGGTCTTCGTCTCGATGCACGACTACGTCAACTGGCTCCGCCACGCTTCGCCCTACATCAATGCCCACCGCGACGCCACCTTCGTCGTCATGCTGCCCGGCGATGGCGTCGCCCACCCCAACTTCGGCAACATCGTCCACGACCTGGTCCTGCTGCACAGCCTCGGCGTGCGCCTGGTGCTGGTGCACGGCTCGCGTCCGCAGATCGAATCGCGCCTGGCCGCCCGCGGCATCGAGCCGCGCTTCTACAACGACCTGCGCATCACCGACGGCCCGACCCTGGAAGCCGTGATCGACGCGGTCGGCAGCCTGCGCAGCGCCATCGAGGCGCGGCTGTCCATGGACATGGCCGCCTCGCCCATGCAGGGCTCGCGGCTGCGGGTCGCCAGCGGCAACTTGGTCACCGCGCGCCCGGTGGGGGTGCAGGACGGCGTCGACTTCCACCACACCGGCGAAGTCCGCCGCATCGACCGGCGCGGCATCGGCCGGCTGCTCGACGAGCGCACCATCGTGCTGCTCTCGCCGCTGGGCTATTCCCCCACCGGCGAGACCTTCAACCTGGCCTGCGAAGACGTGGCCATGCGCGCCGCCATCGACCTGGGCGCCGATAAGCTGGTGCTCTATGGCGCCGAGCCGGGCCTGCTGGACGAACACGGCGCCCTGATCCGCGAGATCGGTCCGCAGCAGATCCCCACCCATCTGGCGCGTCTGGGCAGTTCCTACCAGGCCGAACTGCTCGACGCCGCCGCCCAGGCCACCCGCGGCGGCGTGCGGCGCTGCCACGTCGTTGGCTACGCCGAGGACGGCGCCCTGCTCACCGAACTCTTCACCCGCGCCGGCAGCGGCACCCTGGTGGCCCAGGAGCCCTTCGAAACCCTGCGCGAGGCGACCATCGCCGATGTCGGCGGCCTGATGGAACTGATCCGTCCGCTGGAAGAGCAGGGCATCCTGGTGCGTCGCTCGCGCGAGGTGCTGGAGCGGGAGATCGAGCAGTTCAGCATCGTCGAACGCGAAGGCCTGATCATCGCCTGCGCGGCGCTCTATCCCATCGCCGACTCGGCGGCGGGCGAGCTGGCCTGCCTGGCAGTGAATCCCGACTACCGCCACGGCGGCCGCGGCGATGCCCTGCTGGCACGTATCGAGCAGCGTGCTCGCGAACGTGACCTGAGCACCCTGTTCGTGCTCACCACCAAGACCGCCCACTGGTTCCGCGAGCGCGGCTTCGAACCCAGCGGCGTGGAACGCCTACCCGCGGCGCGGGCGTCGCTGTACAACTACCAGCGCAACTCGAAGATCTTCGAGAAGAGCCTTTAAGCGGACTCGGACGTAGGTTGGGCTGAGACGGCTCTATCGTCGAAGCCCAGCGCTTGGGTTCTGGCTTATCGCTGCACTGGCTGATTACCGAGTTTTCGGATGGTTCTTGTTTCGCCCCCTCGGGCGAGTCACTTTTGCCAGTCGCGGCTACGCGCCCCGGACAAAAGTAACCAAAAACGCTTGCCCCGACCATCCGGCCCTTCGCTTCGCTGCGGGTGACTCGCGTTGCTCGCCCTTCGGGCCAGCCTACGGCTGTTACTTCGCTGCGCTACGTTTCGCTCACGCCAGCGTCGCTCCGGGGTCGGCCTACACGGGCCGTCCATGGCCCGTTAGGCCTCTCGCCGCCTCCATGCGGCTCGATCCACTCCACGACACTGGCGTTCGCCCTGCTGAACGGGGCGATTCGCCAGCCTGAAAGTTTTGCTCGAAGAGCAGGAAGCGACTCGTAGCGTGGACAACGGCAAAGCCTTGTCCACTGATGGCTTCGGTGCCCACCAGTGGAAAACGCTATGCGGTTTTCCACGCTACAGATCCTGTGAACACCCAAGCCTCAGGCTGGCGCCCCGTCCCCGTCAGTGAGGCCGAGTGTAGGTGTCGCGGAGGGGGATGCGAGGCAGGACGCCGAGCAAGGCGCGAGGGGCAGGAGGCCCCTTCGTGCCGTACCCCCGGAGCGGCGTCGGAGCGAGGGGACCCGGAGCGAAGCGTAGGGCCGAAGCGTGGGGACAGCGTTTTTGGTTACTTTTGCCGCGATTGGCAAAAGTGAGTCGCCCGGGTGGGCGAAACAAAAGCCATCAGCAGAACACGATAATCAGCTAGGGCACCAACAAGCTCTTTAGCACTTGGCACCTCAATGTTGGGGTTGGGCTTCGCTCTCGCTCAACCCAACCTACATCACCCTAAACCCCAATCGTCGCCAAAATACTCGCCTGATACGCCGCCACGAAGGTATCGAAATCCCCCTGGGGCGCCGCCTCGATCTCCGCCTGCTCTTCCAGCGACTGCCGGGCCATCTCGGCGTAGCCTTCCCGCTCGCCTTCGCTCAGCGGATGGCTGGCGAAATAGGCCGCATGGGCCTCGCTCTGGCGCAGCCCGAATGCGGCGAAGCTCTCGCCATGCTCGCGCAATTCCTGCAGCACCCGCGCCGAAGGGGTGCGGCTGACATCGGCGAACTTCTGCCGCTGCACCGCCACCGCCTGGCGATGGGCGTCGCCGCCCAGGCTGGCGTCGAGGGTCTCGGCGCAGCGTTCGATCTGGTCGAGCAGCTCCGCCGCCCAGTCGATCATCGCCACCGAGGCGCCATGGCGCTGCAGGCGCAGGCCCGGCTTGCGGCCCTCGCGGACCACGCTGGCGAAGTTGTCGGTGCATTCGCTACACTCGCCGTTGAGCGGCGGGCTGCCTTCCAGGGCGCAATAGAGCAGGAAGGCGTCGAGGAAGAGGGCGGTGGTGGTGTCGATCCCCAGCGGCAGGAAGGGGTCGATGTCCAGGCAGCGCACCTCGATGTACTGCACGCCACGGGCCATCAGCGCCTGCACCGGCCGCTCGCCGCTGCGGGTGACCCGCTTCGGGCGGATGGTGGCGTAGTACTCGTTCTCGATCTGCAGGATGTTGGTGTTGAGCTGTACCCACTCGCCGTCCTGGTGGGTACCGATCTCCGCATAGGGCGGATAGGGCGTGCCCACCGCGCGCCTGAGGCTCTCGGTGTAGGTGGTCAGGTCGTTGTAGTCCGGCGTCAGGCTGGCCTGGGCGTTGCTCTGGTAGCCCAGGTCGCTCATGCGCAGGCTGGTGGCATAGGGCAGGTACAGGGTCCGCTCGTCCAGGGTCTGCAGCTGGTGCGGCCGGCCCCGCAGGAAGCCGACATCCAGCGCCGGCGAGGCGCCGAACAGGTACATCAGCAGCCAGCTGTAGCGGCGGAAGTTGCGGATCAGGGCGATATAGCGCGCCGACTGGTAGTCGCGGGCATCACGCGCATCGCCTTCGCTCTGGCGCAACAGCTCCCAGGCCTTTTCCGGCAAGGAGAAGTTGTAGTGGATGCCGGCGATGCACTGCATGGTGCGGCTGTAGCGCAGCGCCAGGCCGCGGCGATAGACGTGCTTGAGCCGGCCGATGTTGGAGCTGCCGTAGTCGGCGATGGGGATCTGGTCCTCGGCCGGCAGGGCGCAGGGCATCGAACCACTCCAGATCCGCTCGCCGTCGAGCTGGGCCACCGCGGCGCGGTGCACCCGGTCCAGTGCTTCCAGCACCTCGGGGGTGTGGGTGCCGGTGGGGGTGATGAATTCCAGCAGCGCCTCGGAATAGTCCGTGGTGATCTGCGGGTGGGTCAGGGCCGAGCCCAGCGTCCGCGGGTGGGGGCGCTGGGACAGCTCGCCCTGGGCGTCGATGCGCAGGGCCTCGCGTTCGATGCCGTGCAGGCAGGCGGCCAGAAGGGTGGAATCGGCGCCGAGCAGCGCCAGGCGGCGGGACAGGATATCGCTCAAGTTAACTTCCTTTGGCGGTACTCGCCCCGGGCAGGGTAGAAGAAACCGACTGATATGAGGGTGGTCGGCCAGGGCCGACGCGGGCGCAGCAGTCACTGCCGCGGTCCGGGTTCAAGCCTCAGACCGCAACCCGCTCAGTTGTCTCCCAGCGTAGCTCAGGCGATGGCAAAGGGCGATATGCGCCGCCTTGCCACCGCCCGGTCTGGCCGGTCATAGACAGGCGAAGGTCGCCTGGGCCAGGGCGATCAGTTTGTCGCCCTGGTGGACCTTGGCTTCCAGCACATGGGTCTTGCGGCCCGGGTGGATCACCCGGGCATGGCAGACCAGCTCGCCTTCGCTCACGCCGCGCACGTAGTTGACCTTGCACTCCAGGGTCACGCTACCGGGCCGGCCGTCGAGCAGGCTGTGGCTGGCCTGGCCCAGGGCGGTGTCGATCAGCGAGAAGAGGGCGCCGCCATGCAGCTTGCCGTGCAGGTTGATCAGCTGGTCCTGCACGCTCATGCGCACCTCGGACTCACCCTGCTCGGCCTTGTGGATGGTCATGCCCAGCAGACTGCTGAAGGCGCTGTCCTTACCTACGGGAGAACCACTCATGCTCACTTCCTCAGTTGCTTGGCATTGGCGAACAGCGATGCCATGGCGTTATTGGCCGGCGCCGCTTGCGTCTGCCGCGGCGAGCCCTTGTCGGCGCGGGGCTTGCCGCTGCCAGCGCGGGCCTGACCGCCGGGCTTGCCCTCGACCTTCTCGCCGGGAGTATCGCCCATGCGCATGGACAGGCCCACGCGATTGCGCGGCACATCCACTTCCATCACCTTGACCTTGACGATGTCGCCGGCCTTGACCACCTCGTAGGGATCCTTGACGAACTTCTCCGACAGGGCGCTGATGTGCACCAGGCCATCCTGGTGCACGCCGATGTCGACGAAGGCACCGAAGTTGGTGACATTGGTGATGACGCCCTCGAGCACCATGCCGGGCTTAAGGTCGGAGAGCTTTTCCACGCCATCCTGGAACACCGCGGTCTTAAACTCCGGGCGCGGGTCACGACCGGGCTTGTCCAGTTCCTTGAGGATGTCGGTCACCGTCGGCAGGCCGAAGGTCTCGTCGGTGAATTTCTTCGGGTCCAGGCGCTTGAGGAAGCCCGAGTCGCCGATCAGCGAACGGATATCGCGACCGGTGTCGGCGGCGATGCGCTGCACCAGCGGATAGGTCTCCGGGTGCACCCCTGAGGCGTCCAGCGGATTGGCGCCACTCATCACCCGCAGGAAGCCGGCAGCTTGCTCGAAGGTCTTGTCGCCCAGGCGCGGCACCTTCTTCAGGGCGTCACGGGTGGCGAAGGCGCCATTGGCATCGCGGAACTGCACGATGTTCTGCGCCAGGGTGGCGTTCAGGCCGGAGATCCGCGCCAGCAGGGCGGCGGAGGCGGTGTTCACATCCACGCCCACGGCGTTCACGCAGTCTTCCACCACGGCGTCCAGGCTGCGCGCGAGCTTGAGCTGGGAGACATCGTGCTGGTACTGGCCGACGCCGATGGACTTGGGCTCGATCTTCACCAGCTCGGCCAGCGGATCCTGCAGGCGACGGGCGATGGA
>CAUQPA010000243.1:0-6343 GCA_963519325.1 uncultured Pseudomonas sp.
CCGCGCATGGGTGGTCCAGAAGTGGAAGTGCTCGGTCAGGCGGTAGGTGGTGGCCGCATAGGGGAATTCCTCGCGGGTGCCCAGCCGCGCCCGGTCGCCGGGGAAGATCCGCGCCGCCGGGTTGTTCTTGGCGCGCGGGTTGTCCGGGTGCAGCGGATTGTGGTCCAGCGGCGACTCGAAGGGTTCGTAGTGCTCCGGGAAGGGCCCCTCGGCCAGCAGGCTGCCGCCGAAGAAATGCGCGACGCCCTCTTGGTTGAGGATGAAGGGCCCGGCCTTGGCCGAGGGTGGCGAGGTCCAGGGGAAGTCGGGGATGTCGGCCCCGGCCCAGCGTTCGCCGTTCCACCAGATCAGCCGCTTCTCCGGCGCCCAGGAGGTGCCGTCCGGCCGGGCGCCGGCGCGGTTGTAGAGGATGCGGCGATTGAGCGGCCAGGACCAGGCCCAGCCCAGGGTCATGCCGATGTTGTAGGGATCGGCGTTGTCGCGCCGGTCCATGTTGTTGCCCTGGCGGTTGTAGGAGCCCGAGTAGATCCAGCAGCCACAGGTGGTGCTGCCGTCGTCGGCGAGGAAGCCGAAGTCGTCGAGCAGTTCGCCGCGCTTGTGGGAAATGGTGCCGTTCGGCCCGGGCAGGTCGGCCAGGGCGCGACCGTTGTATTCCTGGGCGATGTCTTCGGGATTGGGCTCCTCCGGATTGCTGTAGGGCCAGGTGAGGTTGAGGATGGGATCGGGGAAGGCGCCGCCCTCGTCGCGATACATCCCCTGCAGGCGATGGAACAGCCCGGCGAGGATGGCCACGTCCGGCCGCGATTCGCCCGGCGGCGGCGCGGCGCGCCAGTGCCACTGCAGCCAGCGCGAGCTGTTGACGATGGCGCCGTTCTCCTCGGCGAAGCAGGTGGTGGGCAGGCGGAACACCTCGGTCTGGATCTGGCTCGGGTCGACGTCGTTGAGTTCGCCGTGGTTCTGCCAGAACTCGGCGGTCTCGATAGCCAGCGGGTCCATCACCACCAGGTACTTGAGCTTGCCGAGCGCCTGGCTGACCTTGTTCTTGTCCGGGAAGGAGGCCAGCGGGTTGAAGCCCTGGCAGAAGTAGCCGGTGATCTCGCCGTGGTGCATGCGCTCGAAGGTGTGCAGGACGTCGTAGAGCGGCTCGCTGAGCTTGGGCAGCCAGTCGTAGCACCAGTCGTTGTCCTTGGTCGCCGCCTCGGAGAACCAGGCCTTCATCAGGCTGACGTGGAAGCGCTCGTAGTACTTCCAGTAGGAGACCTCGCCCTCGCGCAGCGGCTGCTTGGCGCGGCGCTTGATGTAGTCGCGGTATTCCTGTTCTTCGTGGGAGGCCAGGTAGAGATAGCCCGGCAACTGGTTGGACAGCAGGCCCAGGTCGGTCAGCCCCTGGATGTTGGAGTGGCCGCGCAGGGCGTTGACCCCACCGCCGAGCATGCCGATGTTGCCCAGCAGCAGCTGCACCATGGAGGCGGTACGGATGATCTGGGCACCGACGGAGTGCTGGGTCCAGCCCAGGGCGTAGAGGATGCTCATGGTGCGCTCGGGGCGCGCCGTCTCGGCGATCATGTCCCAGGTGGTCTGGATCTGTTCGCGCGGCATGCCGCAGACGCGCTCCACCAGCTCGATGGTGTAGCGGCTGTAGTGCGCCTTCATCAACTGGTAGACGCAGCGCGGATGCTGCAGCGTCGGGTCTTCCTTCACCATGCCGCGCTCGTCGAACTCGTAGCTCCAGCTGGATTTCTCGTAGGCACGGCGCTTGTCCTCGCCGAAGCCGGAGAAGAGGCCGTCGTGGAAGCCGTAGTCCTCCTTCACGATGATGGCGACGTCGGTGTAGGCCTTTACGTACTCATGCTGGATCTGGTCCGTGGTGAGTAGGAAGTTGATCAGCCCGCCCAGGTAGACGATATCGGTCCCGGTGCGGATATAGGCGTGGTAGTCCGCCACCGCCGAGGTCCGGGTGAAGCGCGGATCTATGGTGATCAGCTTGGCGTTGTTCTTTTCCTTGGCCTCCACCATCCAGCGAAAGCCCACCGGGTGCGCCTCGGCCGAGTTGCCGCCCATGGACAGGATGAGATTGGCATTGCGGATATCGACCCAGTGATTGGTCATGGCACCGCGGCCGAACGAAGGGGCAAGACCTGCCACCGTCGGTCCGTGTCACACGCGCGCCTGGTTGTCGATCGCCAGCATGCCGAGGCTGCGGATCACCTTCTGGGTGAGATACGCCGTCTCGTTGGAACAGGCCGAGGCCGCCAGGAAGCCGGTGGTGGTCCAGTGGTTGACCAGATGGCCATCGGCGTCATGGGTGACGAAATTCTTGTCCCTGTCCTCCTTCATGTAACGGGCGATGCGGTCCAGCGCCTCGTTCCAGCTGATGCGCTTCCACTCGTTGCTACCCGGCTCGCGCACCTCGGGATGGGAGAGGCGCGATTCGCTCTTGATGAAGTCCAGTACCCCGGCGCCCTTGGGGCAGAGAGAGCCGCGACTGACCGGATGATCCGGATCGCCTTCGACGTGGTAGATGTCGCTGACGGTGTTGATGCCCCCATCTCCGCGGCTGTAGAGCAGCATGCCGCAGCCCACCGAGCAGTAGGTGCAGGTGTTGCGCGTCACCTTGGCGGCGGCGAGCTTGTAGTAGCGGATGGACGCCAGCGCGGGTTCCGGGGCGAAGCCGAGCAAGGCCATGCTCGAGGTGGCGACCCCCGCCGTACTGAGTTTGAGGAAGTTGCGGCGCGATACCTTGATCGACATTTTTCTGGGTAACTCCAGGCACATCACGGTAGGACTTCGTCCTGGCCGGGGCCTGGCAGTTCGAGCGAAGCGTCGCCTTTCTTCGCCGAAAAACCACGCAAAATCAGTATTTTAGCGAAGCGGCAGCAGGGCTTCGCGGCGTCTGGGGCAGGCCCTGACGGCAGCTGCGACCTTTCGTCCGACCGCAGCCCTGGCTGACCCCGGGGCGCCGCTGGAGTAAGGTGGCGGCCTTGTCATCATCGTTGAGAGAACCCGTCCCATGTCGCTGGAAATCGTCGACCATCCCGCCCTGGAAGTGACCGGCCTGCTGTTCGAGCCCGGCCAGGGCGAAGACATCGCCGCCCTCTGGCGGCGCTTCGCCGACCGCGCGGGCGAGATCACCGGCCGCGAAGGCGACGCCGAATGGTACGGCCTGAGCTGGCGCCAGGCCGGCACCATGCACTACCTGGCTGCCGTGGCCACCGCGCCAGGCGCCCCGCTGCCCGCCGGCATGGTGCGCCAGGAACTGCCGGAAGGTCGCTATGCCCGCTACGTGCACCTGGGCACCGCGCCCAGCGTGGCCAAGAGCCTCGGCCGGCTGTTCGCCGAGCTGCTCCCCGCCCGCGGTCTGCAACCCCGTCCGGGCGCCTGCTTCGAGCACTACACCGAGGCCTTCACCGGGGTGGATGCCCAGGATTCGCAGATCTACATCTACGTGCCGGTCTTCTAAAGGCCACTCGCCGCAGCGCGGACAGGACGTTCGTCAGCTGCGGCTTGCCTCGCGGCATAACCCTTTCCAAGCTGGGGATATCGCCCGCAACCCCAGGTGCACGATGTCCCTGCCCGAGCTCCAGTCCTTCATCGCCCGGCACGAGCGGATCTTTCTGCTCACCGGTGCCGGTTGCAGCACCGATTCCGGCATCCCCGACTACCGCGACCGCGACGGCGCCTGGAAGCGCCCGCAACCGGTCACCCTACAGGCCTTCGTCGGCGACGACCTGCTGCGCCGCCGCTACTGGGCGCGCAGCCTGATCGGCTGGCCGCGCTTCTGCCAGGCGCGACCCAACGCCACCCACCAGGCCTTAGCGGCCCTGGAGCGGCGCGGCCAGGTGGAGATGCTGCTGACCCAGAACGTCGACCGCCTGCACCAGGCCGCCGGTAGCGAGGCGGTGATCGACCTGCACGGTCGCCTCGACCAGATCCGCTGCCTGGGTTGCGAGCTGCGCCTGCCGCGCCAGGAATTCCAGCAGTGGCTGGGCGAACTCAACGGCGACTGGCTGCAACTGGACGCGGCTACCGCCCCGGATGGCGATGCCGATCTGGAAGGCGTGGATTTCATGAGTTTCCGCGTGCCGGACTGCCCGCGTTGCGGCGCCCTGCTCAAGCCGGACGTGGTGTTCTTTGGCGAACACGTACCCGGCGCGCGGGTGGAGCGTGCCTTCGCCCACCTGGGCCGCGCCGATGCGCTGCTGGTGGTGGGCTCGTCGCTGATGGTCTATTCGGGCTTTCGCTTCGCCCAGGCGGCCGCCCGCGCCGGCCTGCCCATCGCCGCCCTGGGCTATGGCCGCACCCGCGCGGACGACCTGCTGACACTCAAGGTGGAAGCCTCCTGCGCCGAGGGGCTGGCCTTTCTGCTGGAGCATCCCGGGGCGGTCGCGCCGGCTCTCAGGCGGGTACTTCCTGACGCCGCGGCGCCCGGCCCAGATGCATCAGCGGACGCTCGATCCAGCGGTAGCTGAGCATCGACAGCAGGCAGGCGAGCACCAGCACCGGCGGCAGCAGCGCCATGAAGCCGACCGTGCCCAGGACCTCGACCGAGCCCAGATTGAGCAGGGTGAAGAGGCCATAGAGCAGCAGGCCGTGGGTGAGATAGAGGCTATAGCTGATCTCGCCCAGTACCTTGAGCCCGCGACTGCGCAGCACACCGAAGAGGTCGTTGCCGGCGGCCATGGCGGCGAAGGGCAGCGCCAGCGCCAGCATCTGCTTGAGGCTGTAGTCCGGCTGAACCATGGCGTAGGCCACCAGTGCCAGCGACAGCGCCGCCACCAGGGGCGTGCGCAGCCGTGCCAGCAGCGCTGGCCGATGGACTTTAAGGAACACCGGCAGGAAACCCAGCAGGAACAGCAGGCCGAAGCGGGCACCCAGCACGTGATAGTGATAGCCGGCGGCGACCAGGCCACCCACCAGCAGCATCGAGATCAGCAGTGGCAGGCCGAAGCCACGGCGATTGAACAGCGCAGCGATGATCGGCAGCGCCAGATAGAACAGCGCCTCGTAGCGCAGCGTCCAGTGGGCACCGGCGGTCATCCAGCCGCTCTCCTCCAGGCCGTTGAGACTGAAGCCGGAAAACAGCTCCCAGCTGAGCAGTTCGAGCATAAAGTGCTGGCCGTCGGCGATGACGAAGTGGGTGCGGATCAGGGTGAAGAGCACCACCACGGCCACCACGCAGAGATACAGCGGCATTACCCGCAGCACCCGCGATCTCAGCAGCTCGCCCCAGTCCGGCGTGCGGCGATAGACCTTTCCGAAGAACAGATAGCCGGTGATCATGAAGAACAGCGAGACCGGCACCACGCCCAGGTTATAGAGCAGGTCGCTGTCGGGCTCGCGCCATTGGCCCTCGGCCTTGAGGTGATAGGTCAGCACGAAATGCAGGCAGACCACGGCGGTGGCGAGGATGCCGCGCAGGGCATCCAGCGGCGAGGAACGCGCCAGGGTTTCCTGGGTGAGCAAGGGGCTGCGCCGCAGGGCGAAAGCCAGCAGCACCAGGGTGCCCAGGTAGAGCGCGATGGGGAGAGCGACGTCAGTCATATCCGTGACCTTTTCGACAGGAGCAGGCCGGCATCCGCAACCTGGCGACAGGAGCGGAGACTACAGCGAGCGAGAGAAAACGACGGCAGCCGGGCACGCTACCGCGCGGTACAGGACCGAGGGCAGGAGGACCGGAGCGGAGGGGGAAAGTGGGTAGCGGAAGGATCCGCTTGCCTCAGGAAAGCCTGAGAACGCCCATCAGACAAGTCTTGTTACAGGCGTTCCCTGAGCGATCGAAGGTAAACAGGCTCTGGCACTGGCTATAGCAGAGATCTACCGCTTGTCGGTTAGGCATCCAGGTGATCGTTTGAAGCATGGTGATGCTGGATGATTGCTGCCTTTTGGGCTTCAATTGCAGCCTAAAAGGCAGCAAATAGGTTTTCGATGTCACTCACGTCCGTCCTTTTTCCCGACTATCGCCGTAAGGTCTTGGCGCTGCTGCTGCTCCATCCGGATAGCAGCTATCACCAGCGTGAAATCGCACGATTGACCGAGACCCAGTCCGGTACCCTGAGCCGCGAACTCGTCAAGCTAGTCTCGGCGGGTCTGGCCGTAAAAACGCGCGTGGGTAATCAGCAGCACTACCGTGCCAATCGGGACTGCCCTATCTTCGAAGAGCTGGCGAGCATTCTGCGCAAGACCAGTGGCCTTACCGACATCCTGGCCGAGGCATTGAGCCCTGTGGCAGACCGGATAGAAGCAGCTTTCGTCTTCGGCTCGATGGCCAGCGGCAAGGCGAACAGTGGAAGCGATATAGACCTCATGATCCTGGGCACCGTGACCTTCGGTGAAGTAGTGGCGG
>CAUQPA010000244.1:0-6335 GCA_963519325.1 uncultured Pseudomonas sp.
GCCCCGGTGGCTGCGGCGCCCGCGACGCCGGCGGACTCCGGCGTGACCGTCATGGTGCCGGGCGGCAGCTCGGCGCCGCTGGAGACCTTTGCCGCGCCCGCCGCCTCCGCGCCGCTGATCACCTCGTCCAGCACCAGTGCACCGGCTGCCCAGGCGCCGGTGCAGTCCAGCTACTCGCAGCCGGTCTATCCGCCTGCCAGCCAGGGCAGAGCTGCAGCCAGTACCGCGCCGACCGGCATCCCGTCCGCGGGCGGTTCCGCTGGTTCCGGCCTGGCCGCCGACGAACAGCTCGACGGCCCAGTCCTGTCCCTGTTGACCACCGCGCAGCAACAGCAGACCGGGGGTGACCTCAACGGCGCTTCCTCGAGTCTGGAACGGGCCATGCGCATCGCCCCCCGCGAGCCCCAGGTGCTCTATCGCCTGGCCCAGGTCCGCCTGGCGCAGAACGATCCTGCCCAGGGTGAGCAACTGGCCCGTCGCGCCCTGACCTATGCGGGTGGCCGCCCCGCACTGCAGGCCAGTCTCTGGCAACTGATCGCCCAGGCCCGCGAGGCCCAGGGCGATGCCTCCGGCGCCGCGCTGGCCCGCCAGAAGGCCCAGGTGGGTACCTGATGGACGAGCGCCTGCCAGCCCTGGCCGATCAGTTGCTGCGGATCGAGCGCGAATTGCGCCTGCTCGGCTGGTGGTCGGCCCAGGCGCCCAGCGCCGAGGCCCTGGCCAGCCAGGAGCCTTTCTGCGTGGATACCCTGAGTTTCGCCCAGTGGCTACAGTGGATCTTCTTGCCGCGGATGAAGCTGATCATCGAGAGCGATGCGGTCCTGCCGGCGCGCTCGGGCATCCGCCCGATGGCCGAAGTGGTCTACCAGGGCAACCTCGATCCCGTGTTGCCCTTGCTCGCCTCCTTGGCCGAGTTCGATCGGCTCATCGAAAGCCCCTGAGCTACTTGCCGCAATTCTGCTCGATCGACAGCTGGGTGTCGGCCAGGCGCTGCTGACGCTCTTCCTCGGTCAGCCGGCGCGTCTCGCCCCGGCCGGACTGGACCAGGATGCGCGGATTGTTTCTCAGCTGCGCCAGGTTGTTGCGCGCCTGGTTGCACTGCTCCTTGAGCTTGGCCTGGTCTTCCCGCACCTGCGCCTTCACCTGGCGATCCAGCTCCTGTTGCTGTGCATCGTTGGACACCGAGGGCTGCTGGGCGCCATTGGGCATCTTGTAGGTGGGCGCACTGCCACTGCCGTTGATCTGCGGCGCCGTCTTCACGTCCACCTCATTGGCCTTCTGCCCCTCGGGCGGCTGGGCGCTGAAGTGGGTGACGCCCTTGTCGTCGGTCCATTTGTAGACCTGGGCGGCCTGGGCGGACAGGCTGCAGGCTAAAGCCAGGGCGGAAAGCCAGAAGATCGAGCGCATGGGAATCCTGGGAGGAGGGAAGGACAGGACTTCACTATAAGAGGTGCCGTCGACCTTTTCACCACAGCCGATCGCCGACGATCTATTGCGTCTGCCCACACCTTTCGGCTTGACTTGCACCGGTCGAATGCGAACAATCCAAAGTTCGCTGTAGCGAATCGGCCCAAAGCTGACTCCTCGGCAGACCATGAGGTGCCTACCCGCGCCGCCACAGTCAAATACCCTGCACCGCGTTACCTCGCGTCGGGTGGAAGCTCCAGCATTCATCGGAACCTTCCAACAAGGCTTTCTAGGCAGCTGAATCGTCGGTGATCACCGTCGCCCGTGCTCTGCCTTGCAGTCAACCGAACCTTGAACGTCCCTGATGGGCGTTCGCCACGCGTGGAATGAGGTGATACGTGGAGCTATTAACTGGCGCTGAGATGGTCGTCCGCTTCTTGCGCGACGAGGGCGTGAAACACATCTACGGGTACCCGGGCGGTGCCCTGCTGCACATCTACGACGCCCTGTTCAAGGAACCGGCGCTCAACCACATCCTGGTTCGCCACGAGCAGGCCGCCACCCACATGGCCGACGGCTATGCCCGCGCCACCGGCAAGGCCGGCGTGGTGCTGGTGACCTCCGGTCCCGGTGCGACCAACGCCATCACCGGTATCGCCACCGCCTACATGGACTCCATCCCCATGGTGGTCCTGTCCGGCCAGGTGCCGAGCAACATGGTCGGTACCGACGCCTTCCAGGAAACCGACATGATCGGTATCTCGCGGCCGATCGTGAAGCACAGCTTCATCATCAAGCATCCCTCCGAGATCCCCGAGGTCCTGAAGAAGGCCTTCTACCTCGCCGAATCCGGTCGTCCCGGCCCGGTGGTGGTGGACATCCCCAAGGACATGGGCGATCCGACCAAGAAGTACGAATACGTCTATCCGAAGAAGATCAAGCTGCGCTCCTACAATCCGGCGCAGCGCGGCCACTCCGGGCAGATCCGCAAGGCCGTCGAGATGCTGGTGGCCGCCAAGCGGCCGATCCTCTACGCCGGTGGCGGCGTCATCCTCGGCGGCGCCTCCGGTGCCCTCACTGAGCTGGCCCGGTTGCTCAACCTGCCGGTCACCAACACCCTGATGGGCCTCGGCGCCTATCCGGGCAGCGATCGTCAGTTCCTCGGCATGCTCGGCATGCACGGCAGCTACCCGGCCAACTTGGCCATGCACCACAGCGACGTCATCCTCGCCGTGGGTGCGCGCTTCGACGACCGCGTCATCAACGGTGCCAAGCGCTTCTGCCCCAACGCCAAGATCATCCACGTCGACATCGATCCGGCCTCCATCTCCAAGACCATCAAGGCCGACGTGCCCATCGTCGGTCCGGTGGACAGCGTCCTCGCCGAGATGGTCGCCGTGGTCCGCGAGCTGAACGAGAAGCCCCATGCCGAAAGCCAGGCCACCTGGTGGAAGCAGATCGAGGAATGGCGTGGCAATCGCGGCCTGTTCCCCTATGACAAGGGCGACGGCAGCATCATCAAGCCGCAGACCGTCATCGAGACCCTCTACGACGTCACCGCAGGCGATGCCTATGTCACCTCCGACGTGGGCCAGCACCAGATGTTCGCCGCCCAGTACTACCTGTACGACAAGCCCAATCGCTGGATCAACTCCGGCGGCCTCGGCACCATGGGCTTCGGCTTCCCGGCCGCCATGGGCGTCAAGCTCAACTTCCCCGACGCCGACGTCGCCTGCGTGACCGGCGAAGGCAGCGTGCAGATGAACATCCAGGAGCTCTCCACCTGCCTGCAGTACGACCTGCCGGTGAAGATCGTCTGCCTCAACAACGGCGCCCTGGGCATGGTCCGCCAGTGGCAGGACATGCAGTACAGCAGCCGCTACTCCCACTCCTACATGGAATCCCTGCCGGACTTCGTCAAGCTGGCCGAGGCCTATGGCCACGTCGGCATGCGCATCCAGCGTCTGGAAGACCTCAAGCCGATGATGGCCGAAGCCTTCGCCATGAAGGATCGCCTGGTCTTCCTCGATATCGCCGTGGACAACACCGAGCACGTCTACCCGATGCAGATCAAGGATGGCGCGATGCGCGACATGTGGCTGAGCAAGACGGAGCGGACCTGATCATGAGACACATCATCTCCCTGCTGCTGGAAAACGAGCCCGGCGCCCTGTCCCGCGTGGTCGGCCTGTTCTCCCAGCGCAACTACAACATCGAAAGCCTCACGGTCGCCGCGACCGAGGATCCGACGCTGTCGCGCCTGACGCTGACCACCATCGGCCAGGAAGAGACGGTCGAGCAGATCACCAAGAACCTCAACAAGCTCATCGAGGTGGTGAAACTGGTCAACCTGTCCGAGAGCGCCCACATCGAGCGCGAACTCCTGCTGATCAAGGTCAAGGCCACCGGCGCCCAGCGCGCCGAGGTCAAGCGCACCACCGACATCTTCCGCGGCCAGATCGTGGACGTCGGCAGCAGCGTGTATACCATTCAGCTGGCGGGCACCAGCGAGAAGATCGACAGCTTCATCCAGGCGATCGGCGCCGCGTCCATCCTCGAGGTGGTGCGTAGCGGCGTGACCGGAATATCCCGTGGCGACAAAGCCCTGAGCATCTGATACCCCCTTTTCCAGGAGAACCTGCAATGCGCGTTTACTACGACAAAGACTGTGACCTTTCCATCATCCAGGGCAAGAAGGTCGCCATCATCGGCTACGGCTCCCAGGGCCACGCCCACGCCTGCAACCTGAAGGACTCCGGCGTCGACGTCGTCGTCGGTCTGCGCAGCGGCTCCGCCACCGTGGCCAAGGCCGAGGCCCATGGCCTGACCGTCAAGCCGGTGAAGGACGCCGTCGCTTCCGCCGACGTGGTCATGATCCTGACCCCCGACGAATTCCAGTCCAAGCTGTACAAGGACGAGATCGAGCCGAACCTGAAGCAGGGCGCCACCCTGGCCTTCGCCCACGGCTTCGCCATCCACTACAACCAGGTCGTGCCCCGCGCTGACCTGGACGTCATCATGATCGCCCCCAAGGCCCCGGGCCACACCGTGCGCTCCGAGTTCGTCAAGGGCGGCGGCATCCCTGACCTGGTCGCCGTCCACCAGGACGCTTCCGGCAACGCCAAGAACGTCGCCCTGTCCTACGCCTGCGGCGTCGGCGGCGGCCGTACCGGCATCATCGAAACCACGTTCAAGGACGAGACCGAAACCGACCTGTTCGGCGAACAGGCCGTGCTGTGCGGTGGTGCGGTCGAGCTGGTCAAGGCCGGTTTCGAAACCCTGGTCGAAGCCGGTTATGCCCCGGAAATGGCCTACTTCGAGTGCCTGCACGAGCTGAAGCTGATCGTCGACCTCATGTACGAAGGCGGCATCGCCAACATGAACTACTCGATCTCCAACAACGCCGAGTACGGCGAGTACGTGACCGGCCCCGAGGTGATCAACGCCGAGTCGCGCGCAGCCATGAAGAATGCGCTCAAGCGCATCCAGAACGGCGAGTACGCCAAGATGTTCGTGGCCGAGGGCGCGTCCAACTACGCCTCCATGACCGCCTACCGTCGCAACAACGCGGCTCACCCCATCGAGCAGGTGGGCGAGAAGCTGCGCGCCATGATGCCCTGGATCGCGTCGAACAAGATCGTCGACAAGACCAAGAACTGATCGGGCAGGGCGCCTGCCCTGTAACGACTGGTAAAAGACGCGGCCTCGGCCGCGTTTTTTATTGCACTGCCCACGACCCCGGCAATGCCTTAGCATGGGAGGTTAGGCTGAACCCTAGCCTTAAGGGGTCAGTCCAATCCGTCAGGTAATGCCCAAGGAAAATCCATGAGCGAGCGTCCCGAAGAAACCCCGTCCACTACCAACACCGACGGCCTCATCCCCGTGGATGAGCACATCGAGGAGACGCAGGACGCCCAGGGTCGCAAGATCAGACGCCGGGGCGTGTACCTGCTGCCCAACCTCTTCACCACCGCGGCGCTGTTCGCCGGTCTCTATTCCATCATCAAGGGGGTCGCCGCCCAGACCGCCTTCATCCAGGGCCAGTACGAGATCGCCTCCGCCGGCTTCTCCGCGGCTGCCGCGGCCATCTTCATCGCCATGGTGCTCGACGGCCTGGATGGCCGGGTCGCGCGCATGACCAATACCCAGAGTGCCTTCGGCGAGCAATACGATTCGCTCTCCGACATGGTCGCCTTCGGCGTCGCCCCGGCCATCCTGGCCTTCCAGTGGGCCCTGAGCGGCCTGGGAAATGTCGGCTGGGCCGTCGCCTTCATCTATGTGGCGGGTGCCGCCTTGCGCCTGGCCCGTTTCAACACCCAGATCGGTTCGGTGGACAAGCGCTACTTCATTGGCCTGGCCAGTCCTTCCGCGGCTGCCCTGGTCGCCGGTACCGTCTGGTGCTTCAGTGACTTCGGCATCCAGGGCTCCAAGCTGTCCCTGCTCGTGGCCCTGATGGTCGCCGCGGCCGGCATGCTCATGGTCAGCAACTTCAAGTACTGGAGCTTCAAGACCCTGGGCCTCAAGGGGCGGGTACCTTTCGTGGTCATCCTGATCGCCGTACTGGTCTTCGCCGTGGTCTTCACCGATCCGCCGCGTGTCCTGCTGCTGGGCTTCCTGGCCTATGCGGTTTCCGGACCTTTCACCACCCTCTGGCGCAATCGCCGTATCGGCCGTGCCTAGCGACATCCAGAGGGCTATAAGAAAGGGGCTGCGCAAGCGGCCCCTTCTTTTTTGCCTTTTTGAAAAATAACCTGTTGACGCCCTACGAAACTCCTCTATAATGCGCCCCACTTCCGGCGCAGACGCTGAAGCGGCTTGAAAATCAAGCACTTAGGTCTGAGCCGGGCGAGGGGTCCACGGAGTCCTCGCCATTTGATCTTCACCTCAGGGTGATAACGAAATGAAGCGGAGGGGTTGACAGCGTCCCAGGA
>CAUQPA010000245.1:0-6329 GCA_963519325.1 uncultured Pseudomonas sp.
GCTGGGGTGAGGGTCGGTCTCATCCTACGTGCCCCGTAGGTTGGGTTGAGCGCAGCGAAGCCCAACAGGCCTTGCCTCGAGGTCGCCACCGTTGGGCTTCGACGATGAAGCTGTCTCAGCCCAACCTACGGATCGCCATGGCCGCCATGGCTGCCCCTGCCCAACTGCGACCTGCCTCGCGCTCCCCTGCACGCACCTTTGGCGCTCCTCCGCGCTGACGAGTAAGCTTGCGCAGCCTCGATCGGACCAAGGATTTTCGATGCGCTGGACCACCCAACCCGGCTGGAAGGGCAACCTTCTGGCGCTCTTCGCCGGAGCCCTCACGCCCCTGGCGCTGGCCCCCTTCAACCTCTGGCCGCTGGCCCTGCTGTCCGCCGGACTCTTCTACCTGGGGCTCAAGGGCCTCACCGCCTGGCGCGCCTTCCTGCGTGGTTGGTGCTACGGCTTCGGCGCCTTTCTCGCCGGGACCAGTTGGATCTACGTCAGCATCCACGACTACGGCGCCGCCTCTACGCCCCTGGCGCTGTTTCTCACCGTGGGCTTCTGCGCCGGCATCGCGCTGTTCTTCGCCCTCCCCGCCTGGCTCTGGGCGCTGTGCCTGAGACGCAACCAGGCGCCGCTGGGCGATGCCCTCACCTTCGCCGGCCTCTGGTTCGCCCTGGAGCTATTCCGCAGCTGGGCCTTGACCGGCTTCCCCTGGCTGTTCCTCGGCTACAGCCAGCTCAGCGGCCCATTGCAAGGCCTGGCGCCGCTGGGCGGCGTCTGGCTGATCTCGGCGGTACTGGCGCTCACGGCCGCCCTGCTGGTCAACGCCCCGCGGCTGCTCCTGCGGCCGGCGGCCCTGGTCGCGGCCCTGGTGCTGGTGGCAGTGCCCTGGGTGGCCGGGGATGTCTTCAAGGGGCAGGTATGGACGCAACCGGCCGGCGCCCCGCTCAAGGTCGCCGGGGTCCAGGGCAACATCGCCCAGGAACTCAAGTGGAACCCGGACCACGCCCGCGCCACCCTGGCGCTCTATCGTGACCGCACCGCCGAGCAGACGGACGCCGACCTGGTGGTCTGGCCGGAAAACGCCATTCCCGTACTGCGTGAGTACGTCAGCGACTTCCTCGCCGCCGAGGGCGCCCAGGTGGCCGCCCATGGTGGCGCCCTGGTGACCGGCCTGCCGGCGCGGGAACGCGATGCCAATGGCGATTCGCGTTACTTCAACAGCATCACCGCGGTCGGCAACGGCTCGGGGACCTACTACAAGCAGAAGCTGGTGCCCTTCGGCGAATACGTGCCGCTACAGGAATACCTGCGCGGCCTGATCGGCTTCTTCGATCTGCCCATGTCCGACTTCGTCCGCGGCCCCGAGCATCAGGAGCCCCTGCTGGTGAAGGGTTACCGGGTGGCACCCTATATCTGCTACGAAGTGGTCTATCCGGAATTCGTCGCCGACCTGGCCGCCCAGAGCCAGCTGCTGCTCACCATCAGCAACGACACCTGGTTCGGCAAGTCCATCGGTCCGCAGCAGCACCTGCAGATGGCGCAGATGCGTGCCCTGGAAAGCGGTCGCTGGCTGGTTCGGGTCACCAACGACGGCATCACCGCTCTGGTCGATCCCTTCGGCCGCATCAGCCGGCAGATCCCGGCCTTCGAGGTCGGGGTGCTGCAGGGCACCGTGGTGCCCATGGACGGCCTGACGCCCTACCTGCACTACCGCCTCTGGCCGCTGGCGATCTTTTCCGCGCTGGTGCTGCTGTGGGGGCTGGCGCTACGGCGTCAGGACCGCGCCGAGCCGGCGCCGTTGGCGGTCACTCAGGGATAGGCGAGCGGATAGAGCAACAGCCCGGCCGCCTCGTTGAGCAACTGGGCGGTCTGCTCGACCGCCTTGGCTTCCGGCAGCCAGCCGCCGAAGGGGCGCTGGTTGGGCACGCCGATGAAGCCCATGGGCGCGGCCACCACCGCGAAGCCCTGACGCTCGAAGCACCAGCGCGAGCGGGCCATGTGGTAGGCCTGGGTGACCAGTACCACCCGCTTGACCCCGGCCTTGCGCAACAACGGCGCGCTGAGCGTCGCGTTCTCCCAGGTGGTGCGGCTGGCGCCCTCCTGCCAGCGGACCGGTACGCCCAGGTCGCGCTCCATCACCTCGGTCATCAGCGCCGCTTCGCTGAGCGGACGACCATGGGGCGAGCCACCGGTGATCAGCACCGGCAGGCCGCTGTCCTTGGCCAGACGCGCCGCGTAGCGCAGGCGCTCCACCGCCAGGTGACTGGCGGCATCGCCGGCCCAGCCGGGGTCGTCCACTTCGCGTCCGGCGCCCAGCACGACGATAGCGTCCGCCTGCTCCGCCAGGCCTGGCCAGCTCGCCTCCGGCAGGGCGGCATCGCGCTCCAGCAGCCGCCCGCCGACTTCCACCACGACCGGCAGGGTACTGGCCCAGAGGCCGAGCAGACCGCAACAGAAACAGGCCAGGCCCAGCCGGGGATACCGGCGCCGCAGCCACCAGCCGCAGAGCAGCAGCAAGAGCAGGCCGCCGGGCGGCAGCAGCAGTTGCTTGAAGAAATAGCGCAGACCCATGATCCCTCCGGGCGGGGCGACCTCCGGGCCGCATCGGCGCTCAGTGTAGGGGAGCGCGGACCCGGGCAGAAGGACTCTCGACCAGCACCTGCCGACCGTGGCACTGGCTGCAGAAGGAGCCGGCTGGCTGCACCCGGCCACAACCCAGGCAACAGGCCAGGGCCGCCTCCGTGGCCTGATGGCGCTCCAGCCAGCGCCTGACCAGGGCATACTCGGCCGCGCTCAGCCCCTGCAGCTCGATTTCGCCGTAGGCGCTGTCATAGAGACGCTCCTGGGTCGCGGCCTCATCCAGGGCCAGCGCCAGTCGCCGCTGCAGGCGCACATCGGCTGGCAGGCGTTCGGACTCGCGTCGAAACTTTCCCATGATGGCGATCATCCTCCCGAAGGGTTGAACAGAGGTTCAGACAGCCTAGTACGGCCCTTCCGACCTTGCCTCCTCCAGAGTGCGAAACAAGCGGCGGCGCGGGACATTTCCCCGCGCTCTGGGGGTCATGTATGCTTGGCGGCTTGATCAAACGCCTCTGCAGCCCTCGACACGCCCATGCACGAACACTACCAGCCCCGCGAAATAGAAGCCGCCGCCCAGTCCTTCTGGGACCAGAATCTGTCCTTCAAGGCCGTCATGCGCCCGGGCCAGGAGAAGTTCTACTGCCTGTCGATGTTCCCCTACCCCAGCGGCAAGCTGCACATGGGGCACGTGCGCAACTACACCATCGGCGACGTCATCGCCCGCTACCAGCGGATGCTGGGCAAGAACGTGCTGCAGCCCATGGGCTGGGACGCCTTCGGCATGCCCGCCGAGAACGCCGCGATGAAGAACGGCGTGGCCCCGGCCAAGTGGACCTACGAGAACATCGCCTACATGAAGTCCCAGCTGCAGAGCCTGGGCCTGGCGATCGACTGGTCCCGCGAGGTCACCACCTGCAAGCCGGACTACTATCGCTGGGAGCAGTGGCTGTTCACCCAGCTGTTCGAGAAGGGCATCATCTACCGCAAGAACGGTACGGTGAACTGGGACCCGGTGGACCAGACCGTACTGGCCAACGAGCAGGTCATCGACGGCCGCGGCTGGCGCAGTGGCGCGCTGATCGAAAAGCGCGAGATCCCCATGTACTACTTCCGCATCACCGACTATGCGGAAGAGCTGCTGAATTCCCTCGACCAGCTGCCCGGCTGGCCCGAGCAGGTCAAGACCATGCAGCGCAACTGGATCGGCAAGTCCCGCGGCATGGAGGTGCAATTCCCCTATGACCAGGACAGCATCGGCGCCGAAGGCACCCTGAAGGTCTTCACCACCCGCCCCGATACCCTGCTCGGCGCCACCTATGTCGCCGTGGCCGCGGAACACCCGCTGGCCACCCAGGCCGCCCAGGGCAATGCCGAGCTGCAGGCCTTCATCGACGAGTGCAAGCGCGGCGGCGTTGCCGAAGCCGACATCGCCACCCAGGAGAAGAAGGGCCTGGACACCGGCCTGTTCGTCCGCCATCCGCTGACCGACGCCCGCTTGCCGGTCTGGGTCGCCAACTACGTGCTGATGCACTACGGCGACGGCGCGGTCATGGCCGTGCCCGGGCACGACGAGCGTGACTTCGAATTCGCCAACAAGTACCAGTTGCCCATCGTCCAGGTGGTGGATACCGAGGAAGCCACCCGCGTGCTGGCCAACCCGGACGACTTCAGCCCCGAGGAATACGAGCGCTTCCAGTTCGACCCGGTGCAGTGGAAGGACTGGTACGGCAGCAAGGACGGCTTCCTGATCAATTCCGGCACCTATGACGGCCTGACCTACGATGCCGCCTTCGACGCCATCGGCGCGGCCCTGCAGGCCAAGGGCCTGGGCCAGCCGCGCACCCAGTTCCGCCTGCGCGACTGGGGCATCAGCCGCCAGCGCTACTGGGGCTGCCCGATCCCGATCATCCATGGCGACGACGGCATCGACATCCCGGTGCCGGCCGACCTGCTGCCGGTAGTGCTGCCCGAGGACGTGGTCCCGGACGGCGCCGGCTCGCCGCTGGCGCGCATGCCGGAGTTCTACGAAACCGTTGATCCGCGCAACGGCCAGCCGGCCCGTCGCGAGACCGACACCATGGACACCTTCGTCGAAAGCTCCTGGTACTTCGCCCGCTATGCCTCGCCGAACTTCACCGGCGGCATGCTGGACAAGGAAGAAGCCAACTACTGGCTGCCAGTCGACCAGTACATCGGTGGCATCGAACACGCCATCCTGCACCTGCTCTACTCGCGCTTCTTCCACAAGCTGATGCGCGACCAGGGCCTGATCGACTCCGACGAGCCCTTCGAGAACCTGCTCACCCAGGGCATGGTGGTGGCCGAGACCTACTACCGCACCAACCCCAACGGCAGCAAGGACTGGTTCAACCCAGCCGATGTCGAGGTGGAGCGCGATGCCAAGGCCAAGGTCATAGGCGCACGCCTGAAGAGCGATGGCCAGCCGGTGGAAATTGGTGGCGTCGAGAAGATGTCCAAGTCGAAGAACAACGGCGTCGATCCCCAGGCGATGATCGACCAGTACGGCGCCGACACCTGCCGGCTGTTCATGATGTTCGCCTCGCCGCCGGACATGAGCCTGGAATGGTCCGACTCCGGGGTCGAGGGTGCCAGCCGCTTCCTGCGCCGCGTCTGGCGCCTGGCCCAGGCCCACGTCGCCCAGGGCCTGCCGAGCGCCGGCGCCCTTGGCGAGCTGTCGCCGGCCCAGAAGGAGGTGCGCCGCGCCATCCACCTGGCCATCCGTCAGGCCAGCCAGGATATCGGCCAGCACCACAAGTTCAACACCGCCATCGCCGCGGTCATGACCCTGATGAACGTCCTGGAGA
This sequence comes from uncultured Pseudomonas sp., assembly GCA_963519325.1. Classification (GTDB taxonomy): domain Bacteria; phylum Pseudomonadota; class Gammaproteobacteria; order Pseudomonadales; family Pseudomonadaceae; genus Chryseomonas. The sequence continues at coordinate 5,394 of CAUQPA010000245.1, forward strand.
AGGCCGCCCAGGACAGCGATACCGATCGCCGCCTGCTGCAGGAAGGCCTGGAGACCGTCACCCTGGTGCTGGCCCCCATCACCCCGCACATCGCCCATGGCCTCTGGCAGCAACTGGGCCACGGCGAGGCGGTCATCGACGCCCGCTGGCCGCAGGTGGACGAGAGCGCCCTGGTGCAGGACAGCCTGCAGATCGTCATCCAAGTGAACGGCAAGCTGCGTGGCCAGATCGAAGTACCGGCCGATGCCAGCCGCGAGGCCATCGAGGCCGCTGCCCGCGCCAACGAGAACGTGGCGCGCTTTACCGAAGGCCTGACCATCCGCAAGGTCGTCGTGGTCCCGGGTAAACTGGTCAACATCGTCGCCAACTAAGACACGCGAACGGAGCAGACAACAGATGAAGAAACGGATTCTCCCCGGCCTTGCGGTAGTCGGCCTGGCGACCCTGCTGACCGCCTGCGGCTTCCAGCTGCGTGGCACCGGCGAAACCCGCCTGCAGATCACCGAGCTGAACGTGACGGCGCGCGACGCCTACGGCCAGACCGTCAAGGAAGTGCGGGACATGCTCGAAGACGCCCACGTCCGGGTGACCTCGGGTGCGCCCTACACCCTGGACCTGGGTGGCGAAGGCCAGAGCGAGCGCACCGCCAGCTACACCAGCGGCGCCCGCAGCGCCGAGGTCGAGCTGACCACCCGCCAGCCCTACACCATCGTCGGCAAGAACCAGGCGGTGCTGGTCAGCGACTACCTGGAAACCCAGCGCTACTACGTGACCGACCAGAACAACATCGTCGGTTCCGAGCAGCAGAAGGACCAGTTGCGCCGCGAGATGCGCCGCGAACTGGTGCAGCAGCTGGCGGCTCGCCTGCAGGCCCTGACGCCGGAGCGCCTGGACAAGCTGCAGCGCGACGCCGACGCCCGCGCCGCCGCCCAGGCC
>CAUQPA010000246.1:0-6328 GCA_963519325.1 uncultured Pseudomonas sp.
CTACGAGGGCGGGCGAACCTGGTTCGTCGCCGGCGCGCTGCCCGGCGAGCGGGTCGATGCGCGGGTCCTCGGTGCCCGCAGCCAGGTGGTGGAGGCCCGTACCCTGAAGGTGCTGGAGGCCAGTCCGCTGCGGCGTACACCGCCCTGCACGGTGGCCGATCGCTGCGGGGGATGCACCCTGCAGCACCTGCCCCACGGCGACCAGCTGACCCTGAAGCAGCAGGCTCTGGCGGAACAGTTCCAGCGCCTGGCGGGCGTCCAGCCGCTGGCCTGGGCCGCACCGCTGGTCGGCCCCGAATTCGGTTATCGCCGGCGTGCCCGCATCGCGGTGCGCTGGGATGACCGCCAGGCCCGCCTGGAAGTGGGCTTTCGCGCCGAGTCCAGCCAGGACATCGTCACCCCGGATGAGTGCCTGGTGCTGGTGCCCGAACTGCAGCTGTTGCTGCGCGTGCTGCCGGATCTGCTGGGCGGCCTTGAGCGGCCCCAGGCCATCGGCCACGTCGAACTCTTCCAGGGCACGGCAACGGCGCTGCTGGTACGTCATACCCAGGCCTTGCTACCGGCGGATCAGGACCGGCTGCGCGCCTTCTGCGCGGCCGCCCAGGTGCAGCTCTGGTGGCAGGGCAAGGGCGAGCCCGAGCCGGACCACGCGGACACGACGCTGGGCTATCGACTGGCGCCTTGGGGGCTGACGCTCGCCTACCGGCCGGGTGATTTCGTCCAGGTCAACGCGCCCATCAACGAGGCCATGGTCGCCCAGGCGCTGGACTGGCTGGCGGCGACCGCCGAGGATCACGTCCTCGACCTGTTCTCCGGCCTGGGCAACTTCGCCCTGCCGCTGGCCCGCCAGGCGCGTACGGTCACCGGCATCGAAGGGGTAGCGGCGATGACATCACGGGCAATACAAAATGCACGTGACAACGGCATCGGCAACGCGCACTTTCTACAGGTGGACCTGTCGAACCCGCTGCCCACCGAGCTGGGCGCCCATTCGCTGGCGTTGCTGGATCCGCCGCGCGATGGCGCGCTGCAGGTGGTCCGGCAGCTCAAGGGGCTCGGGGTGGGGCGACTGGTCTATGTCTCCTGCAACCCCGCCACCCTGGCACGGGATGCGGGTGAGCTGGTGCGACAGGGCTATCGCATGACACGCGCGGGCATTCTCGACATGTTCCCGCAGACCGCCCATGTGGAAGCCATGGTGTTGTTCGAAGCGGGCGGGATGCCCGGGTAACGACGGCTCGCCAGCCAGTGCGAGCCAATCCGGCGAGAACGCTGCGCCGTGAGGAAGGGGTAGATGGTACAGGTCAGAGCGCATCAGCCAGTCAACGTCGATGGCAGCATCAACCTCCACGCCTGGCTGGATCATATCCAGAGCGTGGATCCCAATCTCGATCGCGAGGCCTTACTGGACGCCTGCGGCTTCGCCCGCACGGCGGAAGAGAATTCCGGGCAGATCGAGCACACCTGGGCGGAAGGCACCTCCAGCTTCCACACCGGCCTCGAGATGGCGGAGATCCTCGCCGACCTCAAGCTGGACCAGGACAGCCTGATCGCCGCCATCGTCTACCGGGCGGTGCGCGAGGGCAAGGCGACCCTGGAGTCCGCGGCCGAGCATTTCGGGCCAGTGGTGGCCAAGCTGATCGAAGGCGTGCTGCGCATGGCGGCGATCAGCGAGAGCCTCAATCCGCGCAAGTCCATGGTGCTGGGTAGCCAGACCCAGGTCGACAACCTGCGCCGCATGCTGGTGGCCATGGTCGACGACGTGCGCGTCGCCCTGATCAAGCTGGCCGAGCGCACCTGCGCCATCCGTGCGGTGAAGAACGCCACCGAGGAGCGCCGCAACCGGGTGGCCCGCGAGGTCGCCGACATCTATGCGCCCCTGGCGCATCGCCTCGGGATCGGTCATATCAAGTGGGAGCTGGAGGACCTGTCCTTCCGCTACCTGGAGCCGCAGCAGTACAAGCAGATCGCCACGCTGCTGCACGAGCGCCGGCTGGATCGCGAGCAGTACATCGCCGACGTCATGCGCCAGCTGCGCGACGAGCTCACCGCCACCGGCATCAAGTCCGATCTCAGCGGCCGGGCCAAGCACATCTATTCCATCTGGCGGAAGATGCAGCGCAAGGGACTGGAATTCAGCCAGATCTACGATGTGCGGGCGGTGCGGGTGCTGGTACCCGAAGTACGCGACTGCTACACCGCGCTGGGTATCGTGCATACCCTCTGGCGGCACATTCCCCGCGAGTTCGACGACTATATCGCCAATCCCAAGGAGAATGGCTACCGGTCCCTGCACACGGCGGTGATCGGCCCGGAGGGCAAGGTGCTGGAGGTACAGATCCGCACCCACGCCATGCACGAGGAGGCCGAGCTGGGCGTCTGCGCCCACTGGCGCTACAAGGGCACCGACGTCAAGTCGGCGTCCAATCACTACGAAGAGAAGATTTCCTGGCTGCGCCAGGTGCTGGAGTGGCACGAGGAGCTGGGCGACATCGGCGGTCTCGCCGATCAGTTGCGGGTCGACATCGAGCCGGATCGGGTCTACGTCTTCACCCCCGACGGCCACGCCATCGACCTGCCGAAGGGCGCGACTCCGCTGGACTTCGCCTACCGGGTGCACACCGAGATCGGCCACAACTGCCGCGGCGCCAAGATCAACGGCCGTATCGTGCCCTTGAACTACCAGCTGCAGACCGGCGAGCAGGTGGAGATCATCACCGGCAAGCAGGGCTCGCCCAGCCGCGACTGGCTCAATCCGAACCTCGGCTACGTCAACACCTCGCGGGCGCGGGCCAAGATCGTCCACTGGTTCAAGTTCCAGGCCCGCGACCAGAACGTCGCCGCCGGCAAGGCCATGGTCGAGCGCGAGCTGTCGCGCCTGGCGCTGCCGCCGGTGGATTTCGACAAGCTCGCCGAGAAGGTCAACTACAAGGGCGCCGAGGACATGCTCGCGGCCCTCGGGGCGGGCGACCTGCGCCTGGCCCACGTGATGCACGCCGCCCAGCAGCTGGTGGAGCCGGACAAGGGCAGCGATACCCTCGACCTCATCCCGCGCAAGCCGACCAACAAGCCGGGCAAGCGTGGCGATGTGCAGATCCAGGGGGTCGGCAACCTGCTCACCCAGATCGCCGGTTGCTGCCAGCCGGTGCCGGGTGACGCCATCGTCGGCTACATCACCCTCGGTCGCGGCGTGACCATCCACCGGCAGGATTGCGCCAACGCCCTGCAGCTGGCCAGCCGCGAGCCGGAGCGGACCATCCAGGTGAGCTGGGGTCCGGTGCCGGTGCAGACCTATCCGGTCGACATCCTCATCAAGGCCTTCGACCGGTCCGGCCTGCTGCGCGACGTCTCGCAGATCCTGCTCAACGAGCGGATCAACGTGCTGGCGGTGAATACCCGCTCCAATCGCGAGGAAAACACCGCAAACATGCTGCTGACCATCGAGATCCCCGGTCTGGACGCCCTGGGGCGGCTGCTCGGGCGCATCTCCCAGCTGCCCAACATCATCGAGGCCCGGCGTAACCGCGCTGCCTGAGTGGCGTGACGACGACCTCCACGAGGCGCCTTTGGCGCCTCGTGCCTTTTTCCGTGACAGGATTCATCCATGTACCAGCTTGACGACCTGCTGCACCTCATGGCCCGGCTGCGCGATCCCCAGCACGGCTGCCCCTGGGACCTGCGCCAGGACTACGCCAGCATCGTGCCGCACACCCTCGAAGAGGCCTACGAGGTGGCCGATGCCATCGCCAAGCGGGATTTTCCGCAGCTGCGCGACGAACTGGGCGATCTGCTGTTTCAGGTGGTGTACTACAGCCAGCTGGGCCGCGAGGAGGGGCGCTTCGACTTCGCCCAGGTGGTGGACGCCATCACCCGCAAGCTGGTGCGGCGCCATCCCCATGTCTTTCCCGATGGCGATCTGCGCGGACCGCTGGACCTGCCGCGGCTCGACGAGGCGACCATCAAGCGGCGCTGGGAAGAGATCAAGGCCGAGGAGCGCGCCGAGAAGTCGGCGGCGCCCGAGCAGCTGTCGCTGCTGGATGACGTACCGGCCGCGCTGCCGGCCCTGAGTCGTGCGGCCAAGCTGCAGAAGCGCGCCGCCACGGTCGGTTTCGACTGGGCCGATGCCACGCCGGTGGTGGCCAAGATCCAGGAGGAACTGGACGAGGTGCGCGAGGCCATGGCCAACGGCCAGGCCGCTCAGGTAGCGGAAGAGGTGGGTGATCTGCTGTTCGTGATGGTCAACCTGGCGCGCCACCTGCACGTCGATGCCGAGGACGCCCTGCGCCAGGCCAATGCCAAGTTCGAGCGGCGCTTCCGCTATATCGAGGAAGCCTTGAACGCCCAGGGGCGGACGCCCCAGGACGCCAGCCTGGAAGAGATGGATGCCCTCTGGGACGCCGCCAAGGTGGAGGAGAAGGGCGCCGTCGGGCATTCGTTGCAGCGGGGTTGAAGCAGGTTTTTGCGGTTTTATCGCGGCCATGGCGGTCCGCCGATGTGGCCGCTCCTAAAGGGCGCCATGTACCCGTAGGAGCGGCCCATGGCCGCGATTAGATCAGGAACGGTCGCCTACGGCATCCTTTCCCAACCCGGTGAATGATCCGGCTGGTCGGCCAGGTGCGCCGGGCATTTGCCCTTGAGGTGCCAGGCGAAGGCGATGATTTCCGCCAGGGTACGATAGAGCGCCTCGGGAATCTCCGAGCCCAGCTCCAGGCGCGCCAGGATGCGCACCAGGTCGGCGTTCTCGTAGATGGGCACCTCGTGCTCGCGCGCGGTGGCCAGGATGAGTTCGGCCAGTTCGGCATCGCCCTTGGCGGAGAGGATGGGGGCGCTGCTGCCGTCATAGGACAGGGCGATGGCCTGGCGAGGGGCGGGCGTGCTCATGCGGTGTCGTCGATCCAGCGTTGTTCGAGGGAAGTTCGGGGGTGGCGCGCAGGGCGGCCCTGGCGGCTGCTGAGGTCGCCGACCACGAAGCCGGCGGCCAACAGGCGCTCGCGCAGATGGGGCAGCTCGGTGTCGATCAGCAGCGCGGTAGCGCCTTTTTCCGCCCAGAATTCGCTGGAGAGGCGGCCGCTGGCGAGCTTGGCACGCACCTGCAGCGGGCCGAGCGGCGCCAGGTCGAAGGCCAGTTCCACCTTCCACAGGCTGTCGCGGGCTTCGCCCTGGGAATCCGGCGGCGGACGTTCTTCCTGGAAGCGAACCTGCACGGCGCCAAGCCGCTCGCCATCGCGCCAGGGGATCTCGGTCTGCCAGGTCGAGAGGTAGTAGCCATCCGGCAAGACCTGGGTCTGGGCCAGGCTGGCGAGCTGGTGGGTCTGCAGCCGGGCGATGACCCCGGTGGCCAGCTGCAGCAATTCGTCGAGTTCGGCATTGGTCGCGCTGAGGCCGCGCCCGTCGCGTTCGCCCAGGGGAAAATCCAGGGCGGTGGGCTGGCGACCAGGGTTGGCGGCGCCGCCCAGAGCGCGCCGCAGGGCATCGGGCAGGTTCTGCTGGGCGGCTTGGGCCGCCACCTGGGGATTGCGTAGCGCATCCTCCGGGAGGCTGGCCAGCAGGCGATCGACCAGGCGCAGCAGATTGGCCTTGAAGTCTTCCTGGAGGTTGGGTGCGTTGCGCTCCAGCAGTTGCTGCTCCAGTTGCAGTCCGCTGCGGGCGAGGGCGCGGGTCCAGCCCTCCGGGGTAGTGAGCGCCTCGCTATCCGCCAGGTTGCCCAGCAGCGCCTTGAGCGCGGTGCTCACCGCGGGCGGCAGTTCCTGTTCGGGCAGGGCGTCCTGCAGCCATTGCAGCAGGGCGTTCATCGACAGCTGCCGCTGCCCCTGGCCTTGCAGCTGGCGGTCGATATCGAGCTGGTCGAGGCGCTGCGCCATGGGCAGCACCGTGACCTCCTGGCTGTCCTTGATCACCACGGTGAGCAGGCTGCCCACCGGCACCGGGCGCAGCGACTCCAGCTGCAGTTGTCGGCCTTCGAGGCTCGAGGTCAGGGCCTTGGCGATCACTTCGTAACTGGGTGCGGTCCCGCCCTGCTGCAGCTGGTTGCTCACCACCCGTAGTTGCAGGGTGGTGCCCACCGGCAGCTGGCGCAGGTCCAGTTGCTGCAACGGCGGGGGCGCCGCCTCGCCGTCCAGGCTCTGCAACAGCACGGCCAATTGGGTGGAGCCCAGGATGCTCACCAGCAGCTGGCTGCCCACCGGCAGACTATTGGTCGGGCTCTGGGTGGTGAGCAGCACGCTGCCGCCCTGGGCGAGCTGCAGTTGCAGCAGGAACTGGAAGCTCTGGCCGGCCGTCCGGGTGGCGAGCACCTCAGCGGTGGCCGTGGTGCCGGGTGGAATGAGGT
>CAUQPA010000247.1:0-6316 GCA_963519325.1 uncultured Pseudomonas sp.
GCCAAGGTGCTGCGCAAGCGGCTCTGGGAGCGGAACATCCAGCTGCAGGTCTTCGTGCCGCCGCTTCCCATTCCGGAAGGGGCCAAGGGCGTCGACTGGAATGATGTGCTGTTGCAACTGGGGCGGATGGGCTTTCCGCAGTCGGCGAGGAGGGCAGTTGCGTGAGCAGTTACCTCTTCGATCCGCGGATTGTGCCCACGGCACCAGGTAGCCACGGTATCGACCCCTTCGCGCCACCGGCAACGTTTGCCGGCGGCCCGGAGGAGTACCGCGCGCTGGTCAGGGATCGGTACCGGGAGCACTACGGCCGGTACCGGATCCTGCTGCACGTAAAGGCTGCAGAGGAGGGCGCCACACTGACCTTCCTCGGGCCCTACGCGGCAGAAGCACAACTCATCATCAACACCTTGTTCGGTCAGACCGAGCATCCTGAAAGGGTCAGCGCACGCTGACCCTTTTTTTTCGTCTGGCGATCAGCCTGGGCGCCTTTCGTCTCGCAAGGCACGCGCCGGTTGCCAGGTAGCTGGTCCGTTTAATACTGTATAAAAAAACAGCCCCATGGGACCTGTGGAGATGGCCCGCACCTCACCGCCGGCGTTGACGCCCTATGACCAGCTCGCCGCACGGGTTCACAGGCAAGTCATGAGTGCGCCTGGCGTCCGAGAAAAGCACGTCCACGTTGAGCGACGCGACGCGCGAGATCAGGACTGGGATCAGCTGCTCGAGGCGATCAGCGAGATGGAGGGCGTCATCATTGCCCATCGCGATGACGGTAGCGTCGACCTGTTCTGGAAGGTCAGCTACGACGAGTTCTAAGTGATCGTATGACGCGCTGGCAGGTTCGACCCAGAACCGCGCTAGAATCGGCGTTTGCAATTTTCAAAAGGCATGGAGACTAGGTTCCAGTTACCTGCCGAGATCCAAACGATGACCTATAAAGTTTGCAAAGTGAGCACTGCGGCCACGGACGTGCCAGGCGTCTATAACGTCCTGTTCAATGGCGACGACCGCTTCTTCCGCCGGATCGAGATCCACCTGAGCCGAGACCTGGGCGACAACGTGCTCGACTTCATCGAGCTCTACGGCCTGTGGTGCGCCCTCGTGCAATTCGAGCTGGCCGGCCACCAGCGTACCTGCGGAAACCTTAAGCTTGTGGTGTCTCGCGGCGCGGTGAAGCGCCTGCTGCTCTCGGACAGCTCCAAGGGCGAGCTCTACGAGACGTCGAACGCGCTGCGCACTCAGTTCTTCGGCCTGAGCGGCATCAGCGTCGAGAAGAACAAGCCCTGGACCCGCGAGGAGCATCTTGCCTTCTGCGTGCAATGGGATGGAACACCCCCTCCGCAGCCGTCGGTGGAGAACCCAGTCTTCGGCAAGATCTATCTGACCCATCACACCCTGGTCGAGTACCTGGACGAGACGAAGGGTGAGTGCAAGCCGGAGAACGTCTTCCCGCGGCTGGCGCGGGTGGTCCGTGACCTGAATCGCGAAGTGACGCTCCCTGCCGAGGTACTTCGGCATAAGCAGCATCGCCACGCAGGTAACCAAGACGGCGTGCGGTACCTTGGCAGCATGGCGGGCTGGCAGCTCGTGACGAGGCCCGCGTTGGACCAGTCGGGTCTGCTCGCGATCACCGTATACCAGAGACAGGGGTACTGAAGGATCCATGGAAGCAGGGCTCAAGCGATACCTTTCCAAGCTACGGCCGGAGCTGCTCGCGATGGTGCGCGCCGTCGAGCCGGCGCTGTGGGAAACGATTCGCGACGCTTCGGAAGAGGAGCAGGTCGCCGCGTTGGCCAACTCCTACGCGGTCATGCAGGGCATCAGCCACCAGGCCCTCGGGCAAGCAGGCTTTGAGCAAGGCAGCCTGATTCAGCGGCGGGGGGAGCAGCGTATCTACCGCCTGCAGATCATCAAGATCGACTGGGACGCTCGCGGTCGGCCCGAAAGAATCTTTTTCTACGGGCACGACTCCAGCAAGGGCAATGCTCAGATGGATCTGCTTGGCAAAAGCAGTGAGTTCACCAGCATGCGTACTGGACTGTGCATCGACGGACCTGACCTGCTTAGGTTCATCAGGTAACTCCAGGGCGGCGACCGGCGATCGATAGGTGGTGAGGCGTCACCCAGCGAGGCCTCCGAATGGAGGGCCCGCACGTCAGCGGCGCGATCGAATCTGGTTGAGCTTGAACGCGCCTCAACGACGCAGCATGTCCCGCAGTCGCTTAGCCAATGAACAGCCGTGCCGCGACCATAAGCGCCAATCCTGCGCCCAGGGCGAGCACCTGCTTCGCTCGACGGCGGTTCTGCAGCAATTGATGCAGGCCTCGTTCGATCCAAGCTACGGGTGAGGCGCCTCGGGTGACGACGTTGGCGAACTGCATAGCGCCCAGTACGGTGGCCAACGCCATTACCGGGCCTAGCATGGGTACGGCGCGTCCCCACATCCAGACAAACCCCGCGGGCAGCAGGCTGGGAAACACATGGCGCAGCACCAAAACGCCGCTGCCTCTTCGAGTCAGGCGCCGTGGCAACATCCTGGCGCTCATTGCGACATCTGCTGGCGCGAGCAGCCGTGATAGGTCCGTCCACAGGCGCATGAGCCAGGTGGCGGGCAGCACAAACGCCAGGGGCACGACCGCTAGCGGTGCTACGAGCAGTATCCCGAGGCTTTCGCCGAGGGTCTTTTCCGGGTTGGCGATCAGCATGATGGTCAGCGCTAGGGACAGCATCGCCCACAGGTAGACGTAGCCCCAGCGCCAGTAGCCGCGTGGCATCCAGGATCGCCACTCCGCGAAGTAAGGTTGCTGCAGAGCGGCTGGTATCTGGGAGAAGGACGCGATGTCCTCTTCCAACGCTATGCAGGCCTGCCAGTCTTCTGTCGTGAAGCTATCGGCCCACTGTCGCCGGCGGCGGTCGTCCAGGTCGCCGAGCAGGAACCACGCTGCCCGTTGCCCGGCTGTTTTCGCCGGCGCGGCGAGCTGGTCGCGCAAGCTCGCCTCCAGTGCGTAAGCATGGCAACGCCCTACCATCACGGCCCAGCGCTTGACGCTGCAGGGCAGGTGGCCACGCTCTTCGCTCCAGACATTGAGTGCGCATACCCGATCAAAGAAAGCCGGCGTCCAGTGCCCGTCGTTCTCCAATAGCTCGAACACGTCGGCCTGGAACCGGGTCCGGCGGTCGAGTGGTTGCAGCCAGTCGCTTTCCAAGGCCACACGAAGCTGCTTATAGGCCTGCGTCTCGAGGCCCTGCGCGAGGGCCTGACGCATCTGGTCAAGCACCTGGAGGGCGAGCTGGTTGGCCAGCACAGCTTCCTCACGCAGACCCAGGTAGTCGGGCTGGGCCAGGGTCAGCCAGTGGAGATTGGCTTGCGCCCAGGCCAGGGCTTGCAGGTCAGCGCTGTTCAAGCACCGCTGCAGGAGCTGTCGCTGAAAAGCAGCCTCCAGGCCTTCGCGCCTGGCTGTCTCCCAGGCCAGGGTGAGGTCACCCTTGAGCAACCCGGCGAGGCGACTGGTGGCGTCTGGAAGTGGCTGCTCGGATAGGCGCTGGAGGGAAGGCTCTGTGGGCGGTTGTTCTGCTGCGCGCTGGATCGGTTGGACCGGTGCGGCCAGCGGAGTGCCGTCCATCTTAGGCACAGGATCGACCGGCGTCGCTGCTGCGGGGGAGGGTGAGTACACCCATTGAGTGGCCTTGGCCCCTTCGTCCAAGCTTGCCGGCCGACTGAGCTCTGCCAACGCGCACTCGTAGGCCTGCCGCAGGCGTTGAAAGGCTTCCGGATCCGTATCGGGTCGGTGAACCTTCAGGAGACGCGCATAGACGCGCTTGAGATCCCGCTCGGTGGCCGCCTGGGAGAGCTCCAACAGGTCAAGTTTCATGCCTGGCCTCAGAGACGTCGTTCGAGACGATCCAACCGCTCCGCCAGCGACTTGCGGGCATCGCGGATCACGCGCTCATCCTGGGTGTCGAGCGCTCGCTGGAAATCTTGCGCCAGGCCGCCGGCCCGCTCCCGGAGGTCACCCAGGCTTTCTTGATACAGGCGCTCCAGCCTGGCCATCAGCACGCTGTTCACCTGCTGATCGCGAGGATGCACCTTGAGGGCGGAAAGCGCTTCCAGGCGCTGCGCGATCTCTTCCGGGCTCAGGACGCCCGGGTTGTTCTCGATGACCAGGCTAAATCTCTCGCCGGTCAGCGGCACGTGTGCCTCTGCCTCCAGCAGCCCGTTGTTGTCATAGGTAAAGCGCACCTCGATTCGCACCTCACCCGCCCGGCGCGGTGGCACAGGTACCTCGAGCTCGCCCAGGTAGATGTTGTGCTTCACCAGCCGACTCTCGCCCTGGAAAATGCAGAGCTTCACCGCGGTCTGATTGTCGTCGAGCGTGGAGACCGTCTTGACCCGGCTGACTGGGACTACGCTGTTGCGCTCGATGATGGGAAGGTAGATCCCATATTCCCGCCGGAGGTCATCGCCTGACGTCGTTTCGATGCCGAGCGTGTAGGGACAGACGTCGGTCAGCACCACTTCGTCCAAGGAGGCGTGCCTGGCCTTGAGCGCGGCTTGGATCGCGGCGCCCTGGGCCACGACTTCATCGGGGTTGAGCTGCATCGACGGAAAGCGGCCGAACAGGCCGGCGACCAGGCGGCGTATCAAGGGCATACGGGTGGTGCCGCCTACCAGCAGCACCTCATCCAGATCGGCGGCGTTGATCCGTGCGTCCCTTAGCGCGCGCTCAATCGGGGCGCGCATTCGATCGAGGAGCGGCTGGTAGAGAGCCATCACCTCATCCTGAGTGATCTCCAGGCTCCACTCACGGCCGTGCTCGTGGATAGCAAACTGCGCCCGGGGCTGCTGTCCGAGCTGGTGCCGCACCCGCTGTGCTTCACGGCGCAGGCGCTGCGCCAGCGCGCCGGTGGTGGCGTCAGACAGGCCCGCGGCCGCCGGCGCCGCCAGGAAGTGCGCGACCAGGACGTCGTCGAAGTCTTCACCGCCGAGGAAGTTATCGCCGGCGCTGGCGCGGACCTCCATCACCCCTTCGAACAGCTCGAGGACCGACACGTCGAAGGTCCCGCCGCCTAGGTCGAACACCAGGAAGGTCGTTTCTTCCTTGTGGTGCAGACCATAGGCGAGGGCGGCGGCCGTAGGCTCGTTGATAAGCTTCTCCACCTTCAGTCCCGCTAGCTCGCCGGCGATACGGGTGGCCTTGCGCTGGGCATCGCTGAAGTAGGCCGGCACGCTGATCACCGCTTCGGTCACCGGCTCGCCCAGGAAGCGCTCGGCATCCTCTTTGAGGCTGCGAAGGACCAGCGCAGAAAGCTCCTCCGGGCGGTACGGCCGGTGCCCTAGCAGCGTTTCTTGCGCGCTGCCCATGTAGCGCTTGAACAAGGCGGTGGTCATCTGCGGATGTGTCTGCAGGCGCTCGCGGGCGATGTCGCCAACCACCAGCTGGCCATTGTCGTCCAGGCCAACCACGCTTGGGGTCAGCACCTTGCCCAGTGCATTGGGGATCAGCTGGGCAACTTCGCCGCTCCAGACGGCGACCAGGCTGTTGGTGGTACCCAGGTCTATGCCGATGATCATGCTCGCTCCTTGCGCTATGCGGACCCGCGCAGGTCCCGTCAAAGGCCGTTATTAGAACGGCTACCACCTGGAGGGTAAAGAATCAGCCGATCGCGCGTTCCGAGCGGGGCGTCAGCGGCCGGCGAAGGTGCTTGCTTCACCTGGGCCAGTAAGCCCGCAGGCGGTCTTCGGGAACGCAGCGCGGTCATCCGGTCAAACAGTGTGGCGCGGCCGAAAGGCCAGCAGCACCAGGTGGGACTTCCCGGAGGCGACAGGGCATGTGCAGTCACTATGAGGCGCCGACGCCGGCGCGGTTGAAAAGCGCGTTTGGCGCGCCCTTCGACGAGCAATACCAAGGCGAGCTATGGCCCCTCTACATGGGGCCCTTCGTCCGGCTGAACACAGTCGAGGGGGAGGAGGATGGCGCACCGGAGTACGACATCTCGGTAGGCCAGTTCGGCTTGCTGCCTGGTTGGGCAAAGGACAGGAAGCTCGGGCGCGGCACCTACAACTGCCGCTCGGAAACGGCCGCCACGAAGAACTCCTTTCGCACGGCCTGGAAGAGGGCCCAGCACTGCATCATTCCAGCGGCGGCGATCTATGAGCCAGATTGGCGTAGCGGGAAAGCGTTGCCGACACGGATCGAGCGCGCTGACGGCGGCCTGATGGCGATTGCCGGCCTGTGGGAGGAATGGAGCGATCCCGACGGTAAGGGGCGCTTCAGCTTCACCATGCTGACCGTCAACGCTGACGATCACCCCTTCA
>CAUQPA010000248.1:0-6313 GCA_963519325.1 uncultured Pseudomonas sp.
GGTATTGCACTGGGACCTGCCCGGTCCGGTGGTGGACAAGCATTCCACCGGCGGGGTGGGTGATCTCATCAGCCTGGTGCTGGCGCCCCTGCTCGCGGCCTGTGGCTGCCATGTGCCGATGATCTCCGGTCGCGGCCTGGCCCACACCGGCGGCACCCTGGACAAGCTGGAGAGCATTCCCGGCTACCTCATCCGTCCTGGGCTGGCGCGCTTTCGCCAGGTGGTGGCCGAGGTGGGCTGCGCCATCGTCGGTCCCGACGCCGATCTCGCCCCAGCCGATCGCCGGCTCTACGCCATCCGGGACGTCACCGCCACGGTGGAATCCCTGGACCTGATCACCGCCTCCATCCTGGCGAAGAAACTCGCTGCCGGGTTGGATGTGCTGGTCATGGACGTCAAGACCGGTGGTGGCGCCTTCATGGCGGAGGAGGGAGACGCCTTTCGCCTGGCCGACAGCATCGTCGAGGTCGCCGAGGCGGCAGGGGTCCGGACCCGCGCCCTGGTGACCGACATGAGCCAGCCCCTGGCCCGGAGCGCCGGCAATGCCCTGGAGGTGGAGGAGGCCATCGCCCTGCTGGCCGGCGAGGTGCGTAGCGAGCGTCTCTGGCAGGTGGTCCAAGCCCTGGCCGTGGAGGCGCTGCAGCTGGCTGGCCTGGCCCGCGATGCGCTGGCGGCCCGCCAACAGGTGCTGGAGGCCTGGCGCAGCGGTGCGGCCCTGCAGCGCTTCGCGGCCATGAACCTGGCCCTGGGCGGTCCGGCCACCCTGACCAGCCAGCCTTGGCAGCACCTGCCCCGGGCACCGCGGGTGCACGCCGTCTATCCACCGCGGCCTGGCTGGGTACGGCGGGTCGATACCCGCGCGCTCGGGCTGCTGGTGGTGGAGCTAGGCGGCGGGCGGCGACGCCCGGAGGAGGCCATCGATCACGCCGTGGGCCTGGCTGAACTGGCGTTGCCCGGCGAACGGGTGGACGAGCACCGGCCGCTGGCGGTGATCCATGCGCGGGATGCGGCCAGCGCGGAGTGGGCGGCGACGCGCCTGGGCGCGGCCTATGAACTGGGCGCGGAGCCGTCGGCCAGCAGTGCGTCGCCGGTGCTGGAGCGGCCTTAACCACGGAATTCCGGACAAAAAAAGACCCGGCAGAGCCGGGTCCAAAACCGTGATTAGCCTGATGAGGAGATAACCCGAAAGACCAACTGCTGGACCTTCAGTTATCGACCGATCTCGCGACCGGCTGAGTTGAATAATAACAATTCTCATTCCATCGTCAAGCGTATTCGAGAATATTTCTTAACTACCGACGGGAGGCTGTTCCTGGAGGCCCCGCAGGCGGGTGACTTCCTTGTTCAGGGTGTCGATATGGCGCGCCATGTTCTCGATCAGGCTATGGGCGATGCGCGGGGTGGTCTCCATCAGCGAGACGAACTGGTCCTGCGGGATCACCAGCACCGTGCAGGCGGTCTTGGCGATGACGCTGGCGGTGCGCGCGGTCTGGGTGAAGACCGCCAGGGCGCCGACGATCTCGTCCTGGCAGACCTCGCCGACCTTGCAACCATCCACCCAGGCCTCGGCGTGCCCCTCGGTGATGACGAAGACATGCTCGGCGGAGTCGCCCTGGCGAATGATGACCTCACCGGCGGCATAGCGCCGGAAGCCCGTCGCCGGCTGGGTGACCGGTGGCTTGAGGCGGATCAGCGCCTGTGCCAGCAGCGATTGCTGGCCGAGCAGGTAGCGCAGCAGGGCATCCCGCTGGCCGGGGCTGGCGGTCGCGGCCGCGAGGAAGGTCTCGCGGTCGTAGGGCTGCACCAGGACCTCGGCCTCACTCTCGTAATCCAGCGTCGGCAGGTCCAGCGTGCGTCCCAGGCCGATCAGGTCGCCCTCGTCGAGCTGGAACAGCGCGCGCTGGTCCAGGACCACCCGCAGCGGTCCGCGCTGGATCAGATAGACCTCATCGTTGCGCATCCAGTCCTGCAGCAGTGCGGCAGGACTCAGGTGCAGGGCCTGCCGGCTCGGTGCCACACCACTGAGCAGTCGCGCGGGAATGGCTTGCAAGGCCTGGCGCAACTGATCGACATAAGGAGGCTGATCGCCAATGAGGTACATGCTGCCAATTCCTTCTTGTTACGCAGAGGTTGTGACGTGGGTCGCACGATAAGCCGCTCGTCGGCGACCGTAAATCCACAACTCTACGAGCTGTGACGGAACGCGTGTTCTGTCTTCCGGGAGGTCATGCTGACGTCGGCGTCCGGCCCAGACGGCGGCTGATGCGCGCAGGCAAGGCTGCCAGCTGGCCTGCCTGGCCCACCTCCACGATCAGTGCCCGGTCCTGCTCGGCCGGCAGCAGGGGATCCTGCGCCTGGCGCTGTGCGGCCACTACCGCCAGGGTGGCTTCCGACGGGTCGGTGCCTTCGGCCTGGCGCTCCTGCAACCAGCGGGCGATGAGGTCGTCATCGGCCTGGCAATCGATGATCAGCGAGGGCATGCCCTGATCCTCGGCCAGCGCCTGGGCGGCGGCGCGCTGGGCCTGCTTGAGATAGGTGGCGTCGAGTACCAGCGGATAGCCGGCGGCCAGTACCTGGGCGCCGATCTCGTGCAGGCGCGCATAGGTGGCTTCGCCCGCCGCCGCGCTGTAACGGGTGGCTTCGTCGCTGTCGGCATAGAGTCGCTGGCGCTCCACATCCGATCTCAGGCGAATGGCGCCGAGCGCCTCCACCAAGGCCAGGGCCACGGTGCTCTTGCCGATCCCCGAGACGCCATGCATCACCGCCGCGAAGGGCTGGGGCACCTGGGTGTAGCCTTCGGCCAGCGCCGTGTAGCTGCGGTAGCCGGCGAGGATCTCGGCGCGCAGTTCCGGCGCCTCCGCCTGGCCCAGGCGGAAGAGGGCGATCTTGGCCCGCACCATGGCGCGGTAGGCCTTGTAGAAGTCGAGCAGGGCCAGGCCCGCGTAGTCGCCGGTCGCCTCGAAGTAGGCGTTGACGAAACGCTGGCTCAGCGCCTTGAGTCCGCGATCCTCCAGGTCCATGGCCAGGAAGCCGGCATCGCCCATGGTGTCGGTCAGGCGGAAGGGCTCGTTGAATTCGATGCAGTCGAATAGCACCACCTCGCCATCGAGCAGGGTGGCGTTGGCCAGATGGATGTCGCCATGGCATTCGCGGATGTAGCCATCACGGCAGCGCGCCTCGAACAGCGGCAGCAGGCGGGCATAGCTGGCTTCGGCCCAGGCTTCGAGCTGGTCGAGCTGCCTGAGGTCGGCCGCCTCGCTGAGCATGGCGCGGATCTGCTCGAAATTCTGCCGTACCGGCGCCATGGCGGCGTCCGGCGTGCACAGCGGGTGCTCGGGCGCGACCTGGGGCGCCGCCAGGTGGAAGCGGGCGATCTGCTCGGCCAGGGCGTCGATGTGCGCGGCGCTCAGTTCGCCGCGCTTCTGGACTTCGCTGAGCAGCTGGCTCTGGGGGAATTCGCGCATGCGCAGGGCGTATTCGATCACCGGGCCGCTGCCGTTCAGTTCCGGCGCGGTTTCGCTGCCGGTGATGGCCACCACGTCCTGGTAGAGGTCGCGGGTCAGACGCTGATTGAGCCGCAGCTCTTCCCGGCAGAAATGGCCGCGCGCCTCGAGGTCGGTGAAGTCCAGGAAGCCGAAGTTGACCGGCTTCTTCAGCTTGTAGGCGACTTCGCCGGTCAGCACGACCCAGGAAATGTGGGTTTCGATGACCCTGAACGCCGACGTCGGATGGGGATAGAGCGCCGGGTTCTGCAGGGCGGAAATCAGGAGCTGGCTCACGGGCGGTCCTTGTAGGGAATGGATGCCGGCATTATCGCTGTCAGGGCTGCCCGCGCAAGCAACGATCCCGCGGGCAAGCGCCCCTGAATCTCGGCTGACGAAGCGCTGGCCGGCCTGTGTCGGCTGCCGGGCAAGTGCGTATAATGCGCCGCCATGAAGCGATCCCGATCCTCTCGTTCCCGCAAGCGCAAGACCTTCGATTGGCGCCGTCTGTCCGGTTGGGCAGTCAAGCTCGGTCTGGTCGCGCTGGTAGCCCTGGCTGGCGTATGCATCTATCTGGATGCCGTGGTCCAGGAAAAATTCTCCGGCAAGCGCTGGACCATTCCGGCCAAGGTCTATGCCCGGCCGCTGGAATTGTTCAATGGCGTCAAGCTCAGCCGTGACGACTTCCTCACCGAACTCGATGCCCTCGGCTATCGCCGCGAGAAGACCGTGGACGGCCCCGGTAGCGTTTCCGTGGGCGCCTCCACGGTCGAGCTCAATACCCGCGGTTTCCAGTTCTACGAAGGGGTCGAGCCGGCCCGAGCGATCCGTGTGCGCTTCGCCGGCGGCACCGTGTCCGGCGTCAGTGCCCTGGATGGCAGCAATCTGGCCGTGGCCCGCCTGGAGCCGCTGATGATCGGCGGCATCTATCCGGCGCACAACGAGGATCGCATTCTCATCAAGCTCGACCAGGCGCCGCCGCACCTGGTCGATGGCCTGGTGGCCGTCGAGGACCGCGAGTTCTGGCATCACCACGGCGTCTCGCCCAAATCCATCGCCCGCGCCGTCTGGGTCAACGCCACCAGCGGCCAGGTGCGCCAGGGCGGCAGTACCCTGACTCAGCAGCTGGTGAAGAACTTCTATCTCACCAACGAGCGCAGCATCACCCGCAAGGGCACCGAAGCCCTCATGGCACTGCTGCTGGAGCTGCACTACAGCAAGCAGGAGATTCTCGAGGCCTACCTCAACGAGGTGTTCCTCGGTCAGGACGGTTCGCGCGCCATCCACGGCTTCGGCCTGGCGGCGCAGTACTTCTTCGGCCAGCCCTTCAGCGAGCTGAAACTGCACCAGGTCGCCCTTCTGGTCGGCTTGGTCAAGGGGCCGTCCTACTATAATCCGCGGCGCTATCCCGAGCGCGCCATGGCCCGCCGCAACCTGGTGCTCGACCTCATGGCCGAACAGGGCGTGGTCAGCGCCACCGAGGCCGAGGCCGCCAAGGCTCGACCGCTGGGCATCACCAAGGCCGGCAGCCTGACCAACAGCTCCTTCCCGGCATTCGTCGATCTGGTCAAGCGCCAGCTCAAGCAGGACTACCGCGACGAAGACCTCACCGAAGAAGGCCTGCGCATCTTCACCAGCTTCGATCCCATCCTCCAGACCAAGGCCGAGGCGGCCATGGGCGAGACCATGAAGCGCATCGACGGCCGCAAGGGCGCGGAAAACGTCGAGTCGGCCATGGTGGTGACCAATCCGGAAACCGGCGAGGTCCAGGCCCTGCTGGGCGGGCGCGATCCGCGCTTCGCCGGCTACAACCGGGCGCTGGATGCGGTCCGCCAGGTCGGCTCGCTGATCAAGCCGGCGGTCTATCTCACCGCGCTGGAACGGCCCAGCAAGTACACCCTGACCACCCTGATCCAGGACGAGCCCTTCTCGGTCAAGGGCGCCGATGGCCAGGTCTGGCGGCCGCAGAACTACGAGCACAAGGCCCACGGCACCATCTTCCTCTACCAGGGCCTGGCGCACTCCTACAACCTGTCCACCGCACGCCTGGGTCTGGACCTGGGCGTGCCCGAGGTGCTCAAGACCGTCGAGCGCCTGGGCGTGAGCCGCGCCCTACCGCCTTACCCGGCGACCCTGCTCGGCGCTGGCGCCCTGACGCCCATGGAAGTGGCGACCATGTACCAGACGCTGGCCAATGGTGGCTTCAACACCCCGCTGCGCAGCATCCGCAGCGTGCTCGACGCCAATGGCGAGCCGCTCAAGCGCTATCCCTTCCAGATCGAGCAGCGCTTCGATACCGGCGCCATCTACCTGGTGCAGTACGCCATGCAGAGAGTCATGCGCGAGGGTACCGGTCGCTCGGTCTACAACCAGATTCCCACCAGCGTGAACCTGGCGGGCAAGACCGGCACCACCAACGATTCCCGCGACAGCTGGTTCTCCGGCTTCAGCCAGGATCTGCTGGCGGTGGTCTGGCTGGGTCGCGACGACAACGGCAAGACACCGCTGACCGGCGCCACCGGCGCGCTGCAGGTGTGGAGCAACTTCATGCGCCGCGCCGATCCGGTCTCGCTGGACATGCCAGTGCCGGACAACATCACCCAGGCCTGGGTGGATGCCACCACGGGCCGCGGCACCGATCCCTCGTGTCCCAACGCCGTGCAGATGCCTTATATTCGCGGCAGTGAACCGCCGGCAGGTGCCTCCTGTGGCGCCCCGGCCGCGCCCGCCGCCGGTGGGAACGGCAACGGCGGCAATCCGGTCATGGACTGGGTCAAGGGTTGGTTGAATTGAGAGGTCGCAAGGTGACGAAAGCAGTCTGGCCGGTGGTG
>CAUQPA010000249.1:0-6282 GCA_963519325.1 uncultured Pseudomonas sp.
CGCACGCCCAGGCGCAAGGCCAGGCGGGGCGCCTGGCGGGGCTCCGCCGCGCGCTGGGTGAGGTGCAGGCACACTGCACCGATGCCGGCCTGCGTCAGCAGCGACTGGCGGCGATCCAGGCCAGGACGCGGGAGGTGGCCGAGCGGGAAGGGGATCTGCGCGACGCCCAGGCCAAGGGCGATGCCGCCAAGATCCGCACGCGCACGGAAAAGCTGGCCGAGGCGCGCCGCGAACTGGACGAGGCCCGCGCCGAGCTGGAGCGCTGAGGGCTCTCAGCGCTCCTTGCGATAACAGCTGGGCTTCCAGTAGTCCTTGAGCAGCAGGTGCAGAGGTCCATGCCAGCCGCGCTTGCGCAGTTGCCAGGCGATCAGCACGTTCATGATGCCGTGCCCCAGCAAGAGCACCGAGCCATGCCGCTCGGCCAGCGCGATCAGCCGCTCGGCCGCCTGACTGGCGCGCACCGAGGATGAGCCGATGGACTCGGTATGGGCAGCGAAGCCGAGGAACCAGGCCGAGCGGAACAGCAGACGCCAGGCCTTGACCGGCAGCCGCGGGGCGTCCAGCTCCAGATAGGGCAGGTGCGCCTCGGCATATAGCTTGTCGGTCGGGCTGTCCGCATGACCCACGAGATACTCCAAGGAGCGCACGCAACGGCTGATCGGACTGCTCACCACGGCCCCTGCCTCCTGCGCCAGCCGGCGCGTTGGTGCCGGCACCCGATCGCCTGGCACCGGGGCCTCCTGATAACGCGCCACCCAGTCCTTCATTTCCCGTGGCGTGCAACGGGCCTTGCTGGAAAGGTCGGGTTTGCCGTGACGAACCAGGATGATCTGCATGGAGGATGGCCTTGGAAAGATGCTCTCTAGACCGCGGCCATGACCGTTCGTCTCGCTTGGCCATCCGGTATCGAATAGTGGCAAAACGCCACTCATGCACCTAGGCGTGCCGCTCGGCTCGTTTATCTGGTAGAAGGTGCCTGGGTTCACGAATCTGGTATGACGACCGCTAAGCCAAGGCCTTTAGCGCGCGGGTTCGCCAGCCCAAGGCCGCTCTCCCACCGTGCCCAGCCACCCTCTGTGCATGTCCATTCAGGACCAGGAAGTTATGAAGAAAACGCTGTTCGCCTTGGCGTTGCTTGGACTGCAGTGGCTGGGCTCGCCCCTGGTCGCCGCCGAGGAGGGGCATGTGGCGCTGGTCAAGAGCGTCGCGGGCCAGGTGACGGTAGTGCGCCAGGCGGCCAGCTTCGCCGCCCAGGCCGGCACTACCCTGCAGGTGGCCGATCGCTTGCAGGCAGGGCCGGATTCCACCGCGGCCATCGTCTTTCTCGATGGCACCCTGCTCACCCTGGGGAGTGGCGCCGATGTGCAGGTGCGGGACTATCTGTTCGAGCCCAAGCGCAGTCAGTACGGTTTTTCCCTGTACCTGAGCAAGGGCTCGGCGATCTACTCCTCGGGCAAGATCGGCAAGGTCTCGCCGGACGCGGTGAAGATCGAAACGCCCTCCGCCACCATCGGGGTGCGCGGCACCCGCTTCCTGGTACAGGCGCAATGAAGGCCTCTGCGTTTCGGTCCGCGGTTCCCCGGGCACTGGCCCTGGCCAGCCTGGTGCTGCTCGGTGGCTGTGCCAGCCCACCCCAGACCCGGGTGGTGCTGCTGCCCGATGAGGATGGCCATGTCGGCGCCGTCTCGGTCGCCAGCTCCGCCGGGCGGCAGGCCATCGACCAGGGCTTCGCCGAGGTCACCGTGGCGCAACCCGGGCAGGCACCCACCCCGGCGCAGGCGGTGGATCAGCCGGTCTTCGAGCAGCAGCATCGCCAGGTGCTCGCGGCCCAGCCATCGCCCCCCAAGACCTTCATCCTCAATTTCCTCTCCGACAGCATGGAATTGACCCCGCAGTCGAAGGCGCTCCTGCCGCAGGTGCTGGAGACGGCGCGCCAGCGCATGCCGACCGAGATTTCGGTATTCGGCCACGCCGATGCCTCCGGTACCCCCGCCTACAACCTCGACCTCTCGGCCCAGCGGGCCCGCAAGGTCGCCGGCCTGTTGCAGCGACTCGACCCCAAGCTGGTCATCAACGTCGAGTTCTTCGGCGACACGGTGCCGCTGCTGCCGTCCCGTCCTGGAAAGTCCGAGCCGCGCAATCGCCGCGCTGAAATCCTGATCCTCTAGAGCTCGGTGCATGAAGCCCATTGCCAGCGTGCTGCGCCGTCGAGCGTCCTGGATGTTCCTGGTGAGCCTCGGGCTCTCCCTGGTCTTCGGCCTCGGCGCCTGGCAACAGTGGGCGCCCCTGCAGGCGCTCGACCGCCTGGCCTACGATCAGCTCAGTCGGCTGGCGGCGACCGACGCAGAGGCCACGGGCGTCCAGGTGGTCAGCATCGACGAGGCCAGCCTGGCCGCCCTCGGCCAGTGGCCCTGGCCACGGTATCGGGTCGCCCAGCTGCTCGCGCGCATCGCCGAAGCCGAGCCGGCCGCCATCGCCGTCGACGTGCTGTTCAGCGAGGCGGACCGCACCTCGCTCAAGGCCTTGCAGCAGAGTTTCAAGCACGACTTCGGCGTGGAGCTGCAGGTGTCCGGCGTTCCTGAGGACTTGCAGGACAACGATGGCTATCTCGGCTACGTCATGGGTCAGATTGGCGCCGTCGGCGCCCGCTTCTTCTTCCTCGACCAGCAACCCGCGGTCGGCGGCGGCCTGCGGCCCGGCGTGGGATTCACCGGCGCGCTGGACGCGCTCGACCCACCCGAGGCGAGCGGGGCCCTGGACAGCGTCGCGCCGATCGCCAGCCAGACGCGCTTCAATGGCTTCATCAACAGCCTGCGCGACAGCGACGGCGTGGTGCGGCGGGTCCCCCTGTTAGTGAAGCATCGCGGCATCCTGCATCCGAGCCTGGCGCTGGCGGCCACGCTGCGCGCCCTGGGGCTCACCCAGGCCGAGGTGGCGACGGGCTTCGCCGGTCCGACCTTGCGGCTCGGCGATCGCCGTTTGCCGCTCGACCACCAGGGCCAGGCACTGTTACGCCTCCATGCCGGGGCCGAACGCTATCCCGAGGTCTCGGCGCTGGCGGTGCTGAGCGGCACGGTGGCGCCCGCGGCGCTCAAGGGCAAGGTCGTCTTCGTCGGGGTGTCCGCCGCGGGTTTCAACGACCTGCACGCCACCGCCCTGGGCCAGACCTTTTCCGGGGTGCGGTTGCAGGCGGCTCTCACGCACGACCTGCTGGACGGTACCCTGGTGCGGGTCCCCGGCTTCGCCGGCCCGCTGCAAGCGCTGCTGTGCCTGGCCGGGGGGCTGCTGTTGTCTGCGGGCTTCTTCTTCAACCGCAGTCAGCGGCGGTTCGCGTTGTTGGCAGGCAGCCTGATCGTGCTGCCGCAACTGCTCGCCGCCTGGCTGTTCATCCGTGCCGACCTCTTCCTGCCGTTGGCCGCCCCCTTGCTGCTGGTGGTGCTGCTCTCGGGCCTGGCGCTGGTGACCCGCAGCGTCGTGGCACGGCGCCACGAGCAGCGCTGGCGTCGCCAACTGGAGCGTTCGCGGCAGGTCACCATCGAGTCCATGGCGGCGGTCGCCGAGACGCGTGATCCTGAGACCGGGGCCCATATCAAGCGCACCCAGCACTATGTGCGCGCCATCGCCGAACAGCTGCGCCTCACCGGTCAGGCGCCGGAGCTGCTCACGCCGGATTTCATCCAGTTGCTGTTCCTGTCGGCGCCGCTGCACGACATCGGCAAGGTCGGGGTGCCGGACGCCATCCTGCTCAAGCCGGGGCGCCTCACGCCGGACGAGATGGCGGTGATGCAGCGCCATGCCGAGTTCGGTCGCCAGATCATCCTCAGCACCGCCAGCCACCTGGAAGAGGACAACTTCCTGGCCCTGGCCGCCGACATCGCCAGCACCCACCACGAAAAATGGGACGGCACCGGCTACCCGAATGGCCTGGCCGGAACCGACATTCCCCTGGCGGGGCGGATCATGGCGGTGGCCGATATCTACGATGCCCTGATCAGCCGCCGCTGCTACAAGGAGCCCTTCACCCACGAGCACTCGCTCGGGCTGATGCGCGACATGCGCGGCAGCACCTTCGACCCCCTGGTGCTGGACGCCTTCCTGGCCATCGAGCCGCAGATCCTGGCCATCGCCCAACGCTTCCACGACGAAGGCGCCGGCGGCTCGAGCCGCCTGCTTTGAGTAGGACAGGTCACGCAGGATTCACCGTTGCGCTAAGGACAATGGTGTTGGAATGGGCCGCTACTGCCATTAAAACGTTAAGGTGACTTTTAAAACGCCACGCCAGGTCACGCCTTCAACCCCGGTACTAACTTCATGCAGCTGGCCTTGAGGTTAGGATAGGTCAGGCATTTCTTACCCAGGCGCTGCTGGGTGGCTTGGTCTCTTAGCTGTCGTGCAGCGCTTATCCTCTGCACGAGGAACATTTCTTCAGAGCCGAAGTTCTGTTCTCCTTGATCAATCAAGGCTAACGCACCTTGCGTATCAGCATCGTTAAGGCGTACTGCTATCGCAAGCTCATAGAGCTCGGGACTTGCCAGGCGCCAGTCGTCGATGGCTTGAAGCTCGGCGGTTGCCAGACGCCGATTACCCTGTGCCATATACAGGTTGAAGGCTGCACGGCGTATGCCAGGTTGGTTGGCCACCGGCGATGCCAGAGAGCGTTCGACAAGTGCTTGAGCACTTCCCAGATCCTTGCGCTCCAGAGCAGCATTAGCCCCATAGGCATCTCGGTAGGCATTCAATGCCGTCTTTATCCGAGGGTCATCGCGTACAGTTAGCCAGCGCAAGCGGTCTACCTGAGCACGACGTTCCGTTTGATATTCCCGCTGTAAGTACTGACGCAAGTCCTTGTCACGTTGCACGGGTGACATGTGTGATCGTTGAAGGTAATCGCTAGCCGTAGTTATGCCTACCAGCAAGCCTTGATTAATTAATGTTTGGGCTTCTTTGAAGACGCCATCGACATCCAGCTTGCTAGCTGCGGAGCTAAGGCCCAACTGGCGCTGCTGAAGGAAGGTAGTCATCAGCGGGGTCTGCTTGCCTTGATAGTCGTCCAGGCGTTGCAGGCTTTGGCTGGCAGCCCGAGGAGCATAACCAGCACGGATCAATAGATCGGCACCGAGCAGATCTGCTTCGTCCTCCTGAACACGGCCCCAGGCAGTGTTCCAGACGTTGTCAGAAAAGCTATTGATCAGGGCACTGTAGAGGAGGGTCCTGTTAATCGTCTTGCCTGTTTCAGGGGCATTCTTTTGGCTGAAATGGACTTGTTTACCCGTCCGGTCCATACGGGTGTCTGCAACTGTTACACCCAAGATCGCCAGTGTCGCCAGTTGCGTTACCGTTTCTTTCTGCTGAATAAACGCCTTGCGTCGATCATGGTGGCGGAGTAGGACATGGCTCATCTCGTGAGCCAGCATGGCAGCTATCTCATCCTCGCTACCAACGTTTTCAAACATGCCTAAGGGAATGAAGAGATTGCCGTAGGGATCGGCCGAAGGTCCGAAGGCGTAGCTGTCGACTAGGCCGATCTTGAGCGGCGGTAGTTCTCCAGGCCAGCCGCGACCTAGCTTTTGCACGATGCCGTTCAGGTAGTCCTGCAGGATGGGGATGCCGACGAGATTCTGCTGCCGTACCTCATTCGCTGGAAGGCTTCTACCATCATAGCTAAGGCGAAGGTTTTCGACGTGCTGGGCATCTAGCTTGCGGTGGGCACGAACCTCTGGCTGATCCAGATAGCGTCCGTTAAAAGTGGTGTAGGTGTGTCTTCCCGAGAGGTTGGCAAGCGCATCAGGCGCGCCCTTGATCGTTCCGCATCCGCTCAGCACGATGCTCCCGAGAATCAGTGGCAGAATTACACGCGCGGTGCTCATGGCTACTTCCCAGCACAGCCGGCGCCGTAGCCTAGTGTGGCACCGTTGCTACGATCTGCAGTGCCACTGGCAAGCTTGGCGCAGGGCATGCTTACCTCTTCGCCCTGGTTCAGTCGTATATCCATCCGGTCCAGCCAGACTCGCTTTCCCTCTAGCTGGACTTCTACCAGATCGAGCTCGTTGGTCGCGAGCACCGGCAGCGGTAGTGCAGGCAAGCGGTCCCGTGTCAGGTTGCCCAGAGGCTTTCCATGCTGATCGAGCAGGCTCAGAGGCTCACTCTCGATTGCTATGACTGCCAGAGAGGCGGCCTGGAGGTCCAGCGATACTATGAGAGAAAAGCCAATGAGCCACGCTTTGATCATGATTGTGCTCCTTGCACAGGGTTTTCCTGGGCTGCTGCCCAGGCCTCAATTTG
>CAUQPA010000250.1:0-6280 GCA_963519325.1 uncultured Pseudomonas sp.
ACTGGCAGGGCCGTGCCTGGCTGTCCGGTTTCACCGGCTCCGCCGGGTTGCTGCTGGTGACCCGCGAGGCCGCCGGCGTCTGGACCGACAGCCGCTACTGGGAGCAGGCCACCCAGGAGCTGGCGGGCAGCGGCATCGACCTGATGAAGCAGGTGGCCAGCCAGCCCCAGGGCCACCTGCACTGGCTCGCGGCCCAGGTACCCGAAGGTGGCACCGTGCTGGTGGACGGCCAGGTGCTGTCCCTGGGTGCGGCCGCCGCGCTACGTCGCGTCCTCGAACCGAAGCACATCCAGCTGCGTACCGATCAGGATCCGCTGGCGGCGATCTGGCCCGAGCGCCCGGCGTTGCCGGCCGCGGCGGTCTTCGTGCACGCGCCGCCCTATGCGCCCCAACCACGCAGCGCCAAGCTCGCCCAGGTACGCCAGGCCATGGCCGAGGCGGGCGCGGACTGGCATTTCATCTCCTCGCTGGACGACCTCGCCTGGCTGCTCAACCTGCGCGGCGCGGACGTCCCCTACAACCCGGTATTCCTCGGCCACCTGCTGCTGGGCCGGGACAGCTGCCAGCTGTTCATCGATCCGGCCAAGGTGCCCGCCGAGATCCAGGCGACCCTGGTGGCAGACGGCGTGACCTTGGTCGACTACGGTCAGGCGGCCGCCGAACTTGGGCGGGTGCCGGCGGGCAGTACCCTGCTGGTGGACCCCGCCCGTGTCACCCTCGGGCTGGTCGAGGCCGCGCCTGCGGGCGTCAAGCGCCTGGAGCAGATCAATCCGTCCACCCTGTTCAAGGCCTGCAAGACCGCCGAGGAAGTGGCCCAGGTACGCACCGCCATGGAAGAGGACGGCGCGGCGCTGTGCGTCTTCTTCGCCCGGTTCGAAGCGGCCCTGGCCCGTGGCGAGCGCCTCACCGAGCTGACCGTGGACGACTGGCTGAGCGAGGCGCGGGCGGCGCGGCCGAATTTCGTTTCCCTGAGCTTTGCCACCATCGCAGGCTTCAACGCCGGTGGCGCCCTGCCGCACTACCGGGCGACCGAGGAGGCCCATGCCGAACTCCAGGGCGATGGCCTATTGCTGATCGACAGCGGCGGCCAGTACCTGGGCGGCACCACCGACATTACCCGGGTGGTGCCCATAGGTACGCCCAACGCGGCGCAGAAGCGTGACTTCACCCTGGTGCTCAAGGGCATGCTGGCGCTGTCACGGGCGCGCTTTCCCGCCGGCGTCGCCGCGCCCATGCTCGACGCCCTGGCGCGCGAGCCGATCTGGGCCGCCGGCATCGACTACGGCCATGGCACCGGCCATGGCGTGGGCTACTTCCTCAACGTGCACGAGGGGCCGCAGTCGATTTCCTTCTATGCCACGGTCACCCCGCACCATGTCCTGCGCGAGGGCATGATCACCTCCAACGAACCGGGGATCTACCGACCCGGCCAGTGGGGCGTGCGGCTGGAGAACCTGCTGCTGTGCACCCGCGCGGAAACCACCGAATTCGGTGACTTCCTCGCCTTCGAAACCCTGACCCTCTGCCCGCTGGATACCCGCTGCCTGGATCTCGCCCTGCTGCGCGCCGACGAGCTGGACTGGCTCGACGGCTATCACGCCGAGGTCCGCCGGCGCGTCCTGCCGTTGCTGGAGGGCGCCGCGCGCGACTGGTTGCTGGCGCGTACCGAACCCGTCGCGAGGACCGCTCCATGAGCAGCAACGCCCAGCAATTCGCCAGTGACAACTACTCCGGCATCTGCCCGGAAGCCTGGGCCGCCATGGCCGCGGCCAACGTCGGCCACGAGACCGCCTATGGCAACGACACCTGGACGGCCCGCGCCGCCGATCGCTTTCGCCAGCTGTTCGAGACCGACTGCGAGGTGTTCTTCGCCTTCAACGGCACCGCGGCCAATTCCCTGGCCCTGGCCGCCCTGTGCCAGAGCTATCACAGCGTGATCTGCGCCGACACCGCCCACGTCGAGACCGACGAGTGCGGCGCCCCGGAATTCTTCTCCAACGGCTCCAAGCTGCTGCTGGCGCCCTCGCACCACGGCAAGCTAACGCCGGGCGCCATCCAGCAGATCGCCACCAAGCGCGCCGACATCCATTTTCCCAAGCCGCGCGCGGTGACCGTCACCCAGGCCACCGAGGTGGGCACCCTCTATGGACTGCACGAGCTGCAGGCCATCAGCGCCACCTGCCGCGACCTCGGCCTGCACCTGCACATGGATGGCTCGCGCTTCTCCAACGCCGTGGCCGGCCTGGGTTGTACTCCGGCCGAGGTGACCTGGAAGGCCGGTGTCGACGTGCTCTGCTTCGGCGGTACCAAGAGCGGCATGGCGGTGGGGGAGGCGATCCTGTTCTTCAACCGCGAGCTGGCCGAGGACTTCGAATACCGCTGCAAGCAGGCCGGCCAGCTGGCGTCCAAAATGAGATTCCTCTCCGCGCCCTGGCTTGGCGTGCTGGAAAACGACACCTGGCTACGCTACGCCCGCCACGCCAACGCCATGGCCCGGCTGCTCGCCGAGCGGGTCCGCGACGTACCCGGGGTGGACTTCATGTTCCCGGTAGAGGCCAACTCGGTGTTCCTGCAACTCTCGGAGCCAGCGCTGGACTTCCTGCGCGGTCGCGGCTGGCGCTTCTACACCTTCATCGGCAGCGGCGGGGCGCGCTTCATGTGTTCCTGGGACACCGAGGAAGCCCGGGTGCTGGAGCTGGCGACGGATATTCGCACGGCGATGGGCGGGTAGAGCGTATTGCGGCCAGCGGAGCGATAGGCTGTAGGTTGGGTTGAGACGGCTCTATCGTCGAAGCCCAACATTGCAGGGCCCGAGCAAAACCCGTTGGGCTTCGCTGCGCTCAACCCAACCTACGGTGGCTCCTAAAGTCCCTCTTCTTACCGGTAGGAGCGGCCCATGGCCGCGATCAGACCTGGCACGGGATTTATCGCGGCCCGGGCGGTCCGCCATTACGGCGGCCCCTATGCACGGAGCCCGATGGTCGATCGCGCTTTGATCAGGGCGGATGGCGATGAACGCCTGCTCGGCTGACCCCCTCTCCCCTAGGGAGAGGGCTGGGGTGAGGGTGTCCCTCGCCACGCTGCTCCAGTGGAAAAGGCTACGCCGTTTTCCACGCTACTGCGGCCCGTAGGTTGGGTTGAGACGGCTCCATCGTCGAAGCCCAACGTGCCGGCTCCCGGGCGATGTTGGGCTTCGCTGCGCTCAACCCAACCTACGGCGGCTCGGGGAAAACGCTGCGCGGTTTTCCACGCTAGGGTGTTCATCGGGGACGCCGCCCGTCCCAAACGTTACCATGGCCGATCTCTCCCTCGTTCCCAGCGATTCATGGCCAAGAAGCCCAGCAAACCCACCCTTGCCACGGTCACTCCTGCCGCGCCAACCCTCATCGACGTGGCGCGGGTCGCCGGGGTGTCGCCGATCACCGTCTCCCGGGCGCTGAATCGGCCGGAGATCGTCAGCGAGGCGGCGCGGGAGAAGGTGCTGGCGGCGGTGCAGGCCACCGGCTATGTGCCCAATCTGCTGGCCGGCGGCCTGGCGTCCAAGCGCAGTCGCCTGGTGGCGCTGTTCGTGCCGACCATCGTCCACTCGATCTTCGCCGAGACGGTGCAGGCGCTCATGGGCCGCCTGGCCCAGTCCGGCTACCAGACCCTGCTGGGCCTGACCGGCTACAGCGCCGAGCAGGAGGAACGACTGCTGGCCGCCGTGCTGGGGCGCAAGCCCGACGGCATCGTGCTGACCGGCACCCTGCACACCGCGGCCAGTCGCCAGCGCCTGGCCCAGGCCGGCATCCCGGTGGTGGAGTCCTGGGACCTGGGCGAGGACCCCCTGGACATGCAGGTGGGTTTCTCCCACGAAGCCGTGGGTCGCGCCCAGGCGGATCATCTGTACGCCCGTGGCTATCGGCGCTTCGCCCTGGTCTCGGTGGACGATCCCCGCGCCCTGCGCCGCTGCCGGAGCCTGGTCGCGCGGTTGGATGAGCTGGGCCTGCCGGCGCCCGCGGTGGAAATCCTGCCGGCCCCTGCCCTGGTGGAATCCGGTCGGGCCGGCTTGCGCCAGCTGCTGGCCCGTGACGAGGCCTTCGAGGTGGTGGTCTGCAGCTCGGATACCGTCGCCCAGGGCGTGATGGCGGAGGCCGCCAGTCGGGGGCTGCGTCTGCCCGAGGACCTGGCGGTGCTGGGCTTCGGCAATCTCTCCAGTGCGGCCCAGATGCATCCCGCGCTGTCGTCGGTGAGCGTCGAGGGCGATCGCATGGGCACCCTGGCGGCGGAGGCGCTGTTGCAGCGTTTCACCGAGGGCGAGCGTGCCGGCGAGGCGGTACGCATCGACACCGGCTTCCACATCATCGACCGTGCCACGACCTGACCATCGGCTCGCAAGTCGTTAGACGTCGTACTTGTTTGATTGCGCAATCATGGCTTAGTCTTGGCCTACCGCCAGGACTGCTATGAATTGACGCCTCACCATATGATTGCGCAATCATCGAGCAGTCTGCGCCTTCAATAACAACAATCGCGCAAGAGGGATCCCCATGGATGCCACAAGACCTACCCGGGTGCGTTACCTGATCCTGTTGATGCTGTTCGTGGTCACCACCATCAACTACGCGGACCGCGCCACCATTGCCATCGCCGGCTCCAGCCTGCAGAAGGACCTCGGCATCAGCGCCGTGACCCTGGGCTACATCTTCTCCGCCTTCGGCTGGGCCTATGTGGCCGGGCAGATTCCCGGTGGCTGGCTGCTGGATCGCTTCGGTTCGAAGAAAGTCTATGCCGGCAGCATCTTCTTCTGGTCATTCTTCACCCTGCTGCAGGGGCTGGTCGGCGGCCTGCCGGTAGCCTGGGCGGTGACCACCCTGTTCCTGCTGAGATTCCTGGTCGGCCTGGCCGAGGCCCCGTCCTTCCCGGGCAATGCGCGCATCGTCGCCGCCTGGTTTCCCACCGCCGAACGCGGCACCGCCTCGGCCATATTCAACTCGGCGCAGTATTTCGCCACCGCGCTGTTCGCGCCGATCATGGGCGGCATCGTCTTCCACTTCGGCTGGGAGCACGTCTTCGTCATCATGGGCGCCCTCGGCATCCTGTTCTCCCTGGCCTGGCTGAAATTCATCCACAACCCCAAGGAGCATCCGCGTATCAATGCCGCGGAGCTGGCGTACATCCGCGACAACGGCGGCCTGGTGGACATGGACAACAGCGCCCGCCAGGGCGATGGCGGCCCCAAGTGGCACTACATCACCCAGCTGCTGACCAATCGCATGATGCTCGGCGTCTACCTGGGCCAGTACTGCATCAACGCCATCACCTACTTCTTCCTGACCTGGTTCCCGGTATACCTGGTGCAGGAGCGCGGCATGACCATCCTCAAGGCCGGCTTCATCGCCTCGCTGCCAGCCATCTGCGGCTTCATCGGTGGCGTGCTCGGCGGGGTGATCTCCGACTACCTGCTGCGCCGCGGCCATTCCCTGACCTTCGCCCGCAAGCTGCCCATCGTCTGCGGCCTGCTGCTCTCCACCAGCATGATCTTCTGCAACTACGTCGACGCCGACTGGATGGTGGTGGGCTTCATGACCCTGGCCTTCTTCGGCAAGGGCATCGGCGCCCTCGGCTGGGCGGTGGTGGCGGATACCTCGCCCAAGCAGATCGCCGGCCTGTCCGGTGGCCTGTTCAACACCTTCGGCAACCTGGCGTCCATCACCACGCCCATCGTCATCGGCTACCTCATCGCCGCCACCGGCTCCTTCAAGTGGGCGCTGGTCTATGTCGGCGCCAATGCCCTGGTGGCGGTGTTCAGCTACCTGTTCATCGTCGGCCGCATCCAGCGCGTCGAGCTGCGTACCGCCGATGGCGAACTCCTGGGTGCCCCCCAGCCTGACCCGGCCCGGGCCTGAGCCCCGGCAGAGGATAAGAACATGAACCTGATCGATCACCGTGATTCGCCGCGCTACATCAAGCTCCATCCCCAGGACAACGTCGGGGTGGTGGTCAACGAACCCGGCGTGGCCGCCGGCACCGCCTTCGCCGACGGCCTGACCACGGTCGAGGCCATTCCCCAGAGTCACAAGGTCTCCCTGGTGGATCTCGCGGCGGGCGCCGCGGTGGTGCGCTATGGCGAGGTCATCGGCTACGCCCTGCAGGACGTTCCCACCGGCAGCTGGATCACTGAAGCCCTGCTGCGCGTGCCGGAGCCGCCGGCGCTGGACAACCTGCCCAAGGCCACCGCGCCCGGCCAGGTCGGCGAACCCCTGGAAGGCTATACCTTCGAGGGGTTCCGCAATCCGGA
>CAUQPA010000251.1:0-6266 GCA_963519325.1 uncultured Pseudomonas sp.
ATCCAGGACAAGGACATCGAAGAGGTCTACACCCCCTTCGGCCACAGCGACTACCAGACCATCGTCGCCAACATCAAGAAGTTCGCCGCGGGCGGCAAGACCGCGGTGGTCTCCACCATCAACGGCGACTCCAACGT
This sequence comes from uncultured Pseudomonas sp., assembly GCA_963519325.1. Taxonomy (GTDB): domain Bacteria; phylum Pseudomonadota; class Gammaproteobacteria; order Pseudomonadales; family Pseudomonadaceae; genus Chryseomonas. Next base: position 138 of record CAUQPA010000251.1, read on the forward strand.
GCCCTTCTACAAGGAGCTGGGCAACCAGGGCCTGAAGGCCACCGACGTACCGGTGGTGGCCTTCTCGGTGGGCGAGGAAGAACTGCGCGGCATCGATACCAAGCCGCTGGTGGGCCAGCTCGCCGCCTGGAACTACTTCGAGTCGCTGGATAACCCGGTGAACAAGAAGTTCGTCGAGGCCTGGAAGGCCTACGCCAAGGCCAAGAACCTGCCCAACTACCAGACCGCCGTGACCAACGATCCCATGGAAGCCACCTACGTCGGCATCCACATGTGGGCCCAGGCGGTGGAAAAGGCCGGCAGCACCGACGTCGACAAGGTCCGCAAGGCCATGGCCGGCCAGACCTTCGCCGCACCGGACGGCTACACCGTGAAGATGGACGAGAAGAACCACCACCTGCACAAGCCGGTGATGATCGGCGAGGTCCAGGACAACGGCCAGTTCAACGTCGTCTGGCAGACCGAAGGCCCGGTGCGTGCCCAGCCCTGGAGCCCCTACATCCCTGGCAACGACAAGAAGTCCGACGAGCCGGTGAAGGGTGGCAAATAACGGCTGACCCTCACCTCCCCGGCCCTTCTCCTGGAGGGAAAGGGGCGCAAAGCGCCAGTCAGCGTGCAGCTCTTACCCCCTCTCCCCGTGGGAGAGGGCTGGGGTGAGGGCAAAAGGCGCGCCGAGGCCAACCGCTCTTCCCCCTTCCCCTTTGCGAGAGGGCCGGGGGTGAGGGCCAAGGCGCCTCTCGCCAACACCGGAAGCGCCGCAGCATCAGCGCTCCGCTCTGCCCCTCTCTCCCCTGGGAGAGGGCCGGGGTGAGGGCCCGCCAGCGCACCTGGCCACATGGCCCGGTGCCCGGCACCAGAAACGAGGCCACGCACGCCCGCTCTCGGGCCGGCGCGCAGGAGCCTTTACCCACCGACGAGGCCGAGCATGTCCCTACGTCTTTTTCTTCTGCCCCTGCTGTCGCTGCTCGCCGGCCTCGCCCAGGCCGGCCCCGCCGCCGACCTGGCCGCCGCCAGCCCCAACGACCAGGCCAAACTGCTGCAGGACTGGGCCGCAGCGCCCGCTCCGGCCCAGCTCCCGGTGCTCCAGGCGCTGCAGGACGGTCGCCTCTACACCGACGACACCAAGCGCCCCTTCTACAAGACCGGCGAGACCTATACCGCGGCCGAGGGTGAAGCCAGCGCTCCCAGCGGCACCCCCAAGCCGATCCGCCTGAACAATCGCCTGCGCATCCTCATCGGCGCCGCCCAGGCCAGCGGCCAGTTGCTCTCCGCCGATGCCGGCGTCCGCCTGGGCGCCGCCCAGGCCCTGCGCCAGGACGCCAAGCCGGAGCAGCGCCCCTTCCTGGAAAAGCGCCTGCAGACCGAGGCGGACAAGGACGTCAAGAGCGCCCTCACCGCCGCCCTGGCCAATCTCCAGCTGACCGACCCCGATCCGGCGGTACGCCTGGCCGCGGTCCGGCTGCTCGGCGAGTCCGGCGAGCCCCAGGCCAAGACTCGCCTGCAGGCCCTGCTCGATCCGGCCGTGGAAGCCAACGAAGAGGTGCGCAAGGCCGCCGCCACCGGGCTCGCCCAGGTGGACCGCAAGCTGCTGCTGGGCGACCTGCTCGGCCAGGCCTTCACCGGCCTGTCGCTGGGCTCCATTTTGCTGCTGGCCGCCCTGGGCCTGGCCATCACCTATGGCCTGCTCGGCGTCATCAACATGGCCCATGGCGAGATGCTGATGCTCGGCGCCTACACCACCTACGTGGTGCAGCTGACCCTGCAACGCCTCGCCCCCGACTGGCTGGCCTGGTATCCGCTGCTGGCCTTGCCGATGGCCTTCCTGGTCACGGCCGCCATCGGCATGGCGTTGGAACGCACCGTGATCCGCCACCTCTACGGCCGGCCGCTGGAAACCCTGCTGGCCACCTGGGGCATCAGTCTGATGCTGATCCAGGCGGTACGGGTGCTGTTCGGCGCCCAGAACGTCGAGGTGGCCAACCCGGCCTGGCTGTCCGGCGGCATCCAGGTGCTGCCCAACCTGCTGCTGCCCTGGAACCGGGTGATCATCCTCGGCTTCGTGGTCTTCGTGCTGATCCTGACCTGGACCCTGCTGAACAAGACCCGCCTGGGTCTCAACGTGCGCGCCGTGACCCAGAACCGCAACATGGCCGCCTGCTGTGGCGTGCCCACCGGCCGCATCGACATGCTCGCCTTCGGCCTCGGCTCCGGCATCGCCGGCCTCGGTGGTGTGGCCCTGTCGCAGATCGGCAACGTCGGCCCCGACCTCGGCCAGAGCTACATCATCGATTCCTTCCTGGTGGTGGTGCTGGGCGGCGTCGGCCAACTGGCCGGCAGCGTGCTGGCCGCCTTCGGCCTGGGCATCGTCAACAAGATCCTCGAGCCGCAGATCGGCGCCGTGCTGGGCAAGATCCTCATCCTCGGCCTGATCATCCTGTTCATCCAGCGCAGGCCCCAGGGCCTGTTCGCCCTCAAGGGGAGGGTCATCGATTGAACCAGCCACTCGCCCTCACCGCCGTGCAGAAAGTCGGTCCGCGCCTGAGCCTGGCCGTGCTCGGCCTGGCCCTCGCCCTGCTGCTCGCGCTGCCGCTGCTGTCCCTGCTGCCGGCCGACAACCCCTTCCAGGTCTCGGCCTATACCCTCACCCTGGTGGGCAAGATCCTCTGCTACGCCATCGTCGCCCTGGCCCTCGACCTGGTCTGGGGCTATGCCGGCATGCTTTCCCTGGGCCACGGGCTGTTCTTCGCCCTCGGCGGCTACGCCATGGGCATGTACCTGATGCGCCAGGCCGCCGGTGACGGCCTGCCGCCCTTCATGAGCTTCCTTTCCTGGAGCAGCTACCCCTGGTTCTGGGCTGGCACCGACCACTTCCTCTGGGCCCTGTGCCTGGCGGTACTGGCGCCCGGCCTGCTGGCCCTGGCGTTCGGCTTCTTCGCCTTCCGCTCGAAGATCAAGGGCGTCTACTTCTCGATCATGACCCAGGCCCTGACCTACGCCGGCATGCTGCTGTTCTTCCGCAACGAGACCGGCTTCGGCGGCAACAACGGCTTCACCGGCTTCACCACCCTGCTGGGCTTCCCGGTGGCGGCCCAGGGCACCCGTGCGGTGCTCTTCCTGCTCACCGTGACGCTGCTGGTGGCCAGTCTCTGGCTGGGCTGGCGGCTGGCGCAGAGCAAGTTCGGCCGCATCCTCACGGCGATCCGCGACGCCGAGAACCGGGTGACCTTCTGCGGCTACGATCCACGCGGCTTCAAGCTGTTCGTCTGGGTGCTCTCGGCGGTGCTGTGCGGCCTGGCCGGCGCCCTCTACGTGCCCCAGGTAGGCATCATCAACCCCAGCGAGATGGCCCCGACCAACTCCATCGAGGCGGCCATCTGGGTCGCCCTCGGCGGACGCGGCAGCCTGATCGGTCCGGTGCTCGGCGCCGGCATCGTCAACGGCGCCAAGAGCTGGTTCACCGTGGCCTTTCCCGAATACTGGCTGTTCTTCCTCGGCGCCCTGTTCATCGTCGTCACCCTCTATCTGCCACGTGGCGTGATCGGCCTCATCAAGAAGGAGCGCGACGTATGAAAGCCGCCCCCGTCCCCCCTCTGGCCGCCGAGGTGCTCGACCCCGGCATCGGCGGCGAAGCCAGCGGCCTCGGCCATCGCGCCAGCAAGGGCCTGGATACCCGCCACGGCACCATCCTCAGCCTGGAAGGCATCGAGGTCAGCTTCGACGGCTTCAAGGCCCTGCGCGACCTCAACCTCTACATCGGCGTCGGCGAATTGCGCTGCATCATCGGCCCCAACGGCGCCGGCAAGACCACCATGATGGACGTCATCACCGGCAAGACCCGTCCCGACCGCGGCACGGCCTGGTTCGGCGAGACCCTCGACCTCACCCGCTTGCAACCGGTGGAGATCGCCCAGGCCGGCATCGGCCGCAAGTTCCAGAAGCCCACGGTGTTCGAGGCCCTGACCGTCTGGGAGAACCTGGAGCTGGCGCAGCGCACCGACAAGTCGGTGTGGGCCAGCCTGCGCGCGCGCCTCGCCGGTGAACAGCGCGATCGCTTGGAGGAGGTGCTCACCACCATCCGCCTGCAGGAGTCGCGCGGCCGCACCGCCGGCCTGCTCTCCCACGGCCAGAAGCAATTCCTCGAGATCGGCATGCTGCTGGTGCAGGAGCCCCAGCTGCTGCTGCTCGACGAACCAGTGGCCGGCATGACCGACGCCGAGACCGAGTTCACCGCCGAGCTGTTCAAGTCGCTGGTGCCCCGGCACTCGCTGATGGTGGTAGAGCACGACATGGGCTTCGTCGGCAGCATCGCCGACCACGTCACCGTGCTGCACCAGGGCCACGTCCTCGCCGAAGGCTCGCTGGACCAGGTCCAGGCCAACGACCAGGTGATCGAGGTGTATCTGGGACGCTAGCACGCGGTCGCGCCCCTGCCCGTAGGTTGGGTTGCGACGGCTCCACCGTCGAAGCCCAACACCGATACGGACCGGGAGCGTCGGGCTTCGCTCCGCTCAACCCAACCTACGTCGGCAGGCCACCCGGCCTGCCAGAGACCAGACAACCGGCCGAGGCCCCCATGCTCCAGGTCAACGAACTCCATCAATACTATGGCGGCAGCCACATCCTACGTGGCCTGTCCTTCGAGGCGCCCATCGGCGAGGTCACCAGCCTGCTCGGCCGCAACGGCGTCGGCAAGACCACCCTGCTGCGTTGCCTCATGGGCCTGATCCCGGCCAAGCGCGGCAGCGTCACCTGGGAAGGCCAGGACATCACCAGTCGCAAGCCGCACCAGCGGGTGCACGCCGGCATCGCCTACGTCCCCCAGGGCCGCGAGATCTTTCCGCGCCTCACCGTCGAGGAAAACCTGCTCATGGGCCTATCGCGCTTTCCCGCGCGGGAGGCGCGCGAGGTGCCGGAGTTCATCTACGAACTCTTCCCGGTGCTCCGGCAGATGCGCCAGCGCCGCGGTGGCGACCTCTCCGGCGGCCAGCAGCAGCAGCTGGCCATCGGCCGCGCCCTGGCCAGCCGCCCACGCCTGCTGATCCTCGACGAACCCACCGAAGGCATCCAGCCATCGGTGATCAAGGAAATCGGCACCGTCATCGCTCACCTGGCCAAGCGTGGCGACATGGCCATCCTGCTGGTGGAGCAGTTCTACGATTTTGCCAGCGAACTGGCCGACGGCTACCTGGTGATGTCCCGCGGCGAGATCGTCCAGCGCGGCCGCGGTACCGACATGGAGGCGGAAGGCGTCCGCGGGCTGGTGGCGATCTAGTCGGCAAGGGCCGATAATCGAACGTTTCCGCAGCCTGCCCCGGCGCCAGCCCAGCCGAGTCGATTGACGAAATTAACCGGCTGGTACATTTTCTCTCCAGCGCCGGGCAGCGCCTGCCCGGCAAGACAACAAGAGAGAAAGCTGTCATGTCCTCCCGTCGTATCCTGGTGCTCAACGGCCCCAACCTCAACCTGCTCGGCACCCGCGAGCCCGCCACCTACGGCCACGAGACCCTGGCCGACATCGCCCGACTGTGCGAGCGGACCGCCGCCGCCGACGGCTACGAGGTCGACTTCCGCCAGACCAACCATGAAGGCGAGCTGCTCGACTGGATCCACCAGGCCCGCGGCGCCTACGTCGGGGTGGTGATCAATCCCGCCGCCTGGACCCATACCTCGGTGGCCCTGCGCGACGCCCTGGTGGCCAGCGAACTGCCGGTCTACGAGGTGCACCTGTCCAACGTGCATCGCCGTGAGGCCTTCCGGCATCATTCCTATGTCTCGGGCATCGCCGTCGGCGTCATCTGCGGCCTCGGCAGCCAGGGCTATCGCGCCGCCATCGCCGCGCTCATCGCACACCAGGGGAATTGAGTCCATGACCGCACCCAAATCCGTTCTCGCCGGCCTGATCGGTGCCGGCATCCAGGCCTCGCTGACACCCGCCATGCATGAGCGCGAAGGCGACGCCCAGGGGCTGAGATACCTCTACCGCCTGATCGACCTGGACGCGCTCGGCCTCTCCGCCGACGCCCTGCCCGAACTGCTGCAGGCCGCCCAGCGTACCGGCTTCACCGGCCTCAACATCACCTTTCCCTGCAAGCAGTCGATCATTCCGCTGCTCGACGACCTCTCCCCCGA
>CAUQPA010000252.1:0-6248 GCA_963519325.1 uncultured Pseudomonas sp.
GCCCGGCACCGGTGATGAACAGCACTCGTTCGGCCCGCTCGAGCAGCCGCCGGGCCCGCGCCAGGGCATCGCTCAATGATTCACCGTCAGGGCCAGCATCACCGACAACTGGCAGAGCGGGCGGCCGCTCTGTGCCTGCCAGAGGTTGAAGGCCTCCTGCATCTGCTGCCGATCACGCTTGGCGGTGGGGGCCTTGTCGAGGATGTTCTGCGCCTTGAGTGCCGTCACCACATCGTCGGTGGCCAGGAAGGTGTCCTTGCCGGCCATGCGCAGGAAACGCTGGGCGGATAGACCTCCTAGCTGATTACCGCGCTTGGTCAGCAGCTCCCACAGCCCGACGATGTCCTGCGTCGGCCAATCGGCCAGCAACTGGCCGAAGCTGCCGTGGCTGCGCTGGACGTCGAGCACCATCTGGGCGTTGATCGGCACGCTGCGCAACTTGCCCAGGTGACGGATCAGCCGGGCGTCCTGCATCAGCCGCTCCAGGCGCTCGCCGCCCATGAGCACTACCTTCTCCGGATCGAAGCCGAAGAAGACCTCCTCGAAGGCCGGCCACTTGGCGTCCACCAGGCTGTGCTTGAGCCCGGCGCGAAAGATGCGCCGGGTCAGCAGCGACAGGTAGCGGTCATCGCCCACGGACGCCAGGGTAGCGGCGTCCACCGGTTGCGGCAGCCGCGCCTCCAGCGCCGCGGCGGAGCCGCAGCGGTTGAGGGCGTATTCGAGCAGCCAGGCGTAATCCCGCATCAGAGATTCATCACCTGGACGAAGCGCGGCGTGGCGCTGTCATCGATCTTGAGGCTGGCGAAGTCGAACAACTCGCGATCGGCCAGTTGCGAGGGCACCACGTTCTGCAGGGCGCGGAACATGATCTCGGTACGGCCGGGCGTCTTGCGCTCCCACTCCAGCAGCATCTCCTTGACCACCTGGCGCTGCAGGTTTTCCTGGGAGCCGCACAGGTTGCACGGGATGATCGGGAATTCGCGCAGCACCGCGTAGGCCTCAATGTCCTTCTCGTTGCAATACGCCAGCGGGCGGATCACCACGTTGCGGCCATCGTCGGCGCGCAGCTTGGGTGGCATGGCCTTGAGGGTGCCGCCATGGAACAAATTGAGGAAGAAGGTTTCTACCATGTCGTCGCGATGATGGCCGAGCGCCATCTTGGTCGCGCCGATCTCGTCGGCGAAGGTGTAGAGGATGCCCCGACGCAGGCGCGAGCACAGCGAGCAGGTGGTCTTGCCCTCGGGAATCTTTTCCTTCACCACGGAATAGGTATCACGTTCCAGAATGTGGTACTCGACCCCCAGCTCCGCCAGGTATTGGGGTAGAACGTGTTCAGGAAAGCCCGGCTGCTTCTGGTCGAGGTTGACCGCCACGATCTCGAAGCGAATCGGCGCGACCTTCTGCAGATAGAGCAGCATGTCGAGCAGGGTGTAGCTGTCCTTGCCACCGGACAGGCAGACCATGACCTTGTCGCCGTCCTCGATCATGTTGTAGTCGGCGATGGCTTCGCCGGTAAGACGGCGCAGGCGTTTCTGCAGCTTGTTCTGGTTGACCGAAAGGGTGCCCATGGATGAATCCGCGAAAGGAAAAAACGAAAGGCCGGCATTTTACGCGCAAAGCGCCCGGCGCCCTACCCCGAACGTCAGCCCGGAGCGACCGACAGCCATGAGCGATGCCCAGGAGCTCATGGCGGCGCTGCACCGGGAACTGCTCAAGGCCCAGTCCAGCCTGTCGGAATACGAGTTGCTGCAGGCCCTGCGCCGCGCCGGTTCGACGCTGGTACCGCCGCGCCCGGTGACCGACAACTACGAACTCTTTCGCCTGCACTTCCGCGTCTTCAATGCCCTCTACCAGCTGCGCGACCAGTTGCGCGCGGAGCAGCGCGCCGAGCTGACCATCAGTGCGCTGCGCATCGAATTGCGCCCCTATCTGCGTGCCAGGGCCGGCCTGGTGGTGGCCGATCCGCTACGTGCCTACTACCTGGATCTCACCCAGCTGGAAACCACCACGCCGGACGACGTGGCCAATCTACTCAATCACTTCTGGGCCCTGGTCAACGGCGAATCCGAATTGCTGGAAGCCCTGCGACTGCTCGGCCTGGATCGCTCGGCGGACTATGGCCAGATCCGCCGGCGCTATCGGCAGCTCGCCAGCCGCCACCACCCCGACCATGGCGGCAGCACCGGCCGGCTGCAGGCCATCAATGCGGCCATGGATACGCTGCGGCGGCACTACGGCCATCAGCCGACCGCGGACGCTAGGGCGCAGGCACGGGCTTCGGCATAATCATCCGCCTCGCCAGAGGTCGCCCATGCCTGAACAACTCACGGACCGGGTCGAGGACTGCTATCGGCAGGCCGAGGCCTTCTTCAAACGTCGTTTCCCTCGCCCCGAGGTCAGCCTGGCCCTGCGTGGCCAGCGCGCGGGCGTCGCCCATCTCACCGAGAATCGGCTGAGATTCAACCGGCAGCTCTATCAGGAAAATCGCGCCCACTTCCTCGAGCAGACCGTGGCCCACGAGGTGGCGCATCTAGTGGCGCACCAGCTGTTCGGTGGCAGCATCCGGCCCCATGGCGAGGAGTGGCAGCTGATCATGCGTGGCGTCTACGGCCTGCCACCGGATCGCTGCCATACCTATGCCTTGCCACAGCGGGCACGCACGCTCTACCTGTATCGCTGCAGCTGCCCGGATGGTCGCTTCGAATTCACCGCCCAGCGCCACGCCCTGGTACGCAAGGGCCGCCGCTACCTGTGCCGGCGCTGCCGGGCGCCGCTGGACTACGCCAACGAGGTCGTCCATGGCTGAAGCTGCCGGCCCCAACCCGGCGCCGGCAGCGGCTGTGGCCGATCAGCCCTGGGCGAAGACCTCGTCGAACAGGTTGTGCATCGCCAGGAAGGCGCGCTTGGCCACTACCGGGTGATACTGCTGCTTGCCCGGATTGTTCGCCTCGGGATCGGTGAAGGAGTGCACCGCACCGCCGTAGCTCAGCAGTTGCCAATCCACCTGGGCGGCGTCCATCTCCTGGCGGAAACCGGCGAGTTGCTCGTCCGGCACCAGCGGATCGGCGGCGCCGTGCAGGATCAGTACCGGGCCGGTGATACGGGCCGCATCGGCCGGGTTTGGGGTATCCAGGTTGGCGTGGAAGGTCACCACGGCGCTCAGCGCCGCGCCATCGCGGGCCAGCTCCAGCGCGGCACAGCCGCCGAAGCAGAAGCCGATGGCGGCGAGCTGGTGGACATCCACCGCGGCGGTGTCCGCCTGGGCCACCAGGGCGGCATAGGCGGCCTGCATGCGCTGGCGCAGCAGGGCGCGATCCGCGCGGATCGGCGTCATGGCCGCCAGGGCTTCGTCGCCGTTCTGCGGGCGGACGTCGCGGCCGTAGAAATCCACCACCAGGTAGGCCAGGCCATCGGCCTCGGCCAGGCGCTTGGCCTGTTCCACGGCGCCGTGGGACACCCCCATCCAATTGGGCGCGAACAATACGCCCGGACGGGTGGGCGTACCACTGGTGGCGTACACCAGCTGGCTCTCGAACGTCTGGCCATCGATTTCGTAGGAGACGGGTTTTACAGTGACATCGACCATGGGGTCCTCCAAAGGGCGGATAGAAAGAAGCCCGCCAAGGCGGGCTTCTTCAACTTCAAGCGGACAATTCCACCAGCAGTTTGTTTAACCGGCGCACGTAGGCGGCGGGATCCTTGAGGCTGTCGCCCGCGGCCAGCGCGGCCTGGTCGAACAGGATGTGCGACAGGTCGGCGAAGCGATCCTCGTCGGGCTCGGCATCGAGCTTCTCGATCAACGGGTGCTGCGGATTGATCTCGAAGATCGGCTTGGAGTCCGGGGCCTTCTGGCCGCTGGCTTCCAGGATCCGGCGCATCTGCAGGCCGAGGTCCTGTTCACCGATGGCCAGGATCGCCGGCGAATCGGTCAGGCGGTGCGACACCCGCACCTCGCTGACCTGGGCGTCCAGGGCCTGCTTGAGACGCTCCACCAGGCCTTCCTTGGTCTTGGCGACCTCTTCCTGGGCCTGCTTGTCCTCTTCGCTGTCCAGCTTGCCGAGATCCAGATCGCCCCGGGCGACGTCGACGAAGTGCTTGCCGTCGAACTCGGTGAGGTAGCTCATCAGCCACTCGTCGATGCGATCGGTCAACAGCAGCACCTCGACACCCTTCTTGCGGAAGACTTCCAGGTGCGGGCTGTTCTTGATCTGCGCGTGGCTCTCGCCGGTCAGGTAATAGATCTTGTCCTGGCCTTCCTTCATGCGGCCGAGGTAGTCGGCCAGGGAAACGTTCTGGACATCGTCGCCATTGTGGGTCGAGGCGAAGCGCAGCAGGCCGGCGATCTTCTCGCGGTTGGCGAAGTCTTCCGCCGGACCTTCCTTGAGCACCTGGCCGAAGTGGCCCCAGAACGACTGGTACTTCTCCGGCTCGCTCTTGGCCAGCTTCTCCAGCATGTCCAGCACGCGCTTGGTCAGCGCCGACTTCATGGAGTCGATCACCGGATCCTTCTGCAGGATCTCGCGGGAGACGTTCAGCGACAGGTCGTTGGAATCCACCACGCCCTTGATGAATCTCAGGTACAGCGGCAGGAACTGGTCGGCCTGGTCCATGATGAAGACGCGCTGCACATAGAGCTTCAGCCCCTTGGGCGCCTCGCGCTGGTAGAGATCGAAGGGCGCGCGGGCCGGCACGTACAGCAGCGAGGTGTATTCGAGCTTGCCCTCGACCTTGTTGTGGCTCCAGGTCAGGGGATTCTCGAAGTCATGGCCGACGTGCTTGTAGAACTCCTGGTAGTCCTCGTCCTTGAGCTCGGTACGCGGACGGGTCCAGAGCGCGCTGGCGCGGTTGACGGTTTCCCATTCCTGCTCGGCGGGTTTCTCCTCGTCGCTGCCGTGGTGTTCCTTGGGCAGCTCAATGGGCAGGCCGATGTGGTCGGAGTACTTCTTGACCACGTTGCGCAGGCGCCAGCCATCGGCGAATTCGCTTTCCTCGGGCTTGAGGTGCAGCACGATGCGGGTACCGCGCTCGGGCTTGTCGATGTTCGCGACCTCGAACTCCCCTTCGCCCTTGGACGACCAGTGCACACCCTCGGCGGCCGGATGGCCGGCGCGACGGGTATAGACGTCGACCTGGTCGGCGACGATGAAGGCCGAGTAGAAGCCCACGCCGAACTGGCCGATGAGGTTGGAATCCTTCTTCTGGTCGCCGCTGAGGTTCTTCAGGAAATCGGCGGTGCCGGACTTGGCGATGGTACCGAGGTGGGCGATGACCTCCTCGCGGCTCATGCCGATGCCGTTGTCCTCGAGGGTGACGGTGCCCGCGTCCTTGTCGAAGCTCAGGCGAATCTTCAGCGTATCCCCGCCCTCGAGCAGTTCGGGCTTGGACAGCGCCTCGAACCTGAGCTTGTCGGCCGCGTCGGACGCGTTGGAAATCAATTCGCGCAGGAAGATTTCCTTGTTGGAATACAACGAGTGAATCATCAGGTGAAGCAGCTGCTTCACTTCGGTCTGGAAGCCTAGGGTTTCCTTTTGAGTCTCCACACTCATGCTACGAACTCCGCTATCGATAGATACGCACCAGATGCCTGGCGATGTCGCGGAGATGGGGGCGCCACGCGACATTTCAACCTTGCCGATCTCGGTTCGCGACCCAGGTAGGAATTTGCGCGATGCTCGGGCCAGACGCGGAACTTAACTTTTCGCGGGGTGCTCGAACGGCTGTCGTGTAGTTCTATAAGGAGAAAACACATGAAAAAGCCCTTCGCAATTGCCCTGCTCTTCACTGCCGCCTTCGGCCTCGCCGCCTGTGACAAGCCTTCCGAAAACAAGGCTCAGGACGCTGCCAAGACCGAACAGAAAGCCCAGGAAAACCTGAACAAAGCCGCTGAGCAGAGCAACAAGGCTGCCGAGCAGCGCAACGAAGCCGCCAACGAGGCTGCCAAGGAGCAGTCCAAGGGCGAGGCCACTTCGGTGAGCCCGGCCACTGGCACCACCAACGGCACCGCGCCGGCTACCCAGCCCAAGCCCTAAGCCGATTGGCCATAAAAAAAGCCCGCAGATGCGGGCTTTTTTGTGGGCGACCGATTCAGGAACGCGAGGGATCCGGCTCGGCCTCACCCTCGGACGCCCGCCCGCCACGTCTCACACTTTCCAGGGCCAGGGCGGCAAGACCCACCACTACGGCCGGCAACAGCCAGCCCAGGCCCGAGTCGGCTAGCGGCAGCCACTGCACGGCACCACTCAGATAGG
>CAUQPA010000253.1:0-6246 GCA_963519325.1 uncultured Pseudomonas sp.
CGTCATGGGGTGTCTTGAGGGTACCTGGAAGGCTATCCCCCTAGACGAGCGGCGCGAATGCGGATTTAGGGGCCTTTGGCTGCTGAGGCGCGCCGAGCGATCTTCAGCCGGCCGTCGGCTTCCGCCTGTATCGTCACCGGCAGGATCTGCGGCAGTCCCTTGACCAGTGCCGGTAGATTGCCGGTACCGAACACCCCACCGACGCGCAACTGGCCGGTGGTGGCATCCGCCAGTACCAGGGGGCGCTCCAGGTAGGGATTGATCAGGGGCAGTGCCTCGGCCAGCGTCAGGTCGTTGAGCACCAGCCGCCCACTGCGCCAGGCCAGGGCGGTATCCAGGTCCACCGCGCCGACCTCGGGTTTTGCCACGCCCGCCCGATAGCGGGCCTGGGTGCCGGGGGTGAGGATGGCATCTTCGCCATTGGCACCGCTGGCCACCTTCACCGAGCCTTCCGCCACCGTCACCCGGACCTCGTCGCCCAGCTCGCGGACGCTGAAGCGGGTACCGGTCACGGTGACTGTCACCTGGCCGGCGTTCACTTGGAAAGGCTGTTCCCGGTCATGGCTGGCGTGGAAATAGGCGCTGCCTTGGCTCAGCCAGAGTTGGCGACGGTCCTTGAAGTTGGCGAAGCTCAGGGTGGAGCGCTGGTCGAGTTCGAGCTCGCTGCCATCGGGCAAGGTCAGCCGACGCAACTCGTGTTCGGCCTGATAACGGTGATAGTCATTGGGTAGCCAGCCCAGTTCCCAACCGCTCCAGCCAGCGAGGGAGGTCCCCAGGATCACCAGGGCTACCGCCGCCAGCGGACTGCGCCTGCGTCGCCGGGTGCGCCGCGTGGCCGGGCTGGCCTGCGCCGGAATCAGCCCGCTGAGCTGCCAGGTGCGCTCCACCCGCTGATATTCCTGGCGGTGCCGCGGATCCAGGGCGAGCCAGTGCTCGAAGGCCGCACGGTCCTTGGCGGTGCAGTCGGTGTCGTGGAGGCGAATGCACCAGTCGACGGCGGCGTCCGCGATGTCTTGCTCGGAAGGTCCGGCGGGAGGCGTCATGGTCGGAAAGGTCGGGTAGGCGAGGAAAGGGGGCAAGGCTAACCGGTTTCAGGGGGAAACCGTAAAGGCCTTGGGGCTATTTTTCAGCTTCTTTACACCAGAGCTGCGCTAGAGACGCTAACCGCCTGGGCTAGTTTAAATTTTTCTGCCAAACGCTCGTTTGCTCTGCATCAAGTCGAGCTTTGCAGGTATCGCCTCCGTGCGTTTTTCATTCCGCTACTTCCCGTTGGCCGCATTGCTGGGCTTCGGATCTTTCACCGCGCTGGCCGCGGCGGACCCGGGTGTGGAGATCCGCTGGACCCAGTACGGCATCCCGCACATCCGGGCGACGGACGAGCGCGGTCTCGGCTTCGGTATCGGCTATGCCTACGCCCGCGACAACGCCTGCCTGCTCCTGGAGGAAGCCATGACCGCCCAGGGCGAGCGCTCGCGCTATCTAGGCGAGCAGGGGGCCAATTCGGCCGGGCTGCCCAATCTCGCGTCCGACGTGCTCTTCACCTGGGTCAACAGCGAGGACCGGGTGCGACAGTTCGACCAGGCGCAACCCGCTTCCCTGATCGCCCGCCTCGATGGCTATGTCGCCGGTTTCAATCGCTATGTGCAGGCGCCTACCAGCCCGCTGGGCTGTACCGACCAGCCTTGGGTACGACCGCTGGTGCGCGCGGATCTGCTCCGGTTGACGCGGCGCCTACTGGTGGAGGGCGGGCTCGGCCAGTTCGGCGAGGCCTTCACCATGGCGACCGTGCCGCTCGAAGCAACGGGGCCAGCGGAGAAGGCCGTGGCCGATCTGCAGGCCGGCTCTCGTCGATTGCGCCAGGAGCGCGGTAGCAACGCGGTCGCCGTTGGTAGCGACCGCGCTGCCGGGGCACGCAGCCTGTTGTTGGCCAATCCGCATTTTCCCTGGCAAGGCGCATTACGTTTCTATCAACTGCACCTGACCCTGCCGGGCCAGCTCGATGTCATGGGTGCCGCGCTGCCAGGTTTGCCGCTGGTGAACATCGGTTTCAACCGGCACCTGGCCTGGACCCACACCGTGGATACTTCCGCGCATTTCACCCTCTATCGGCTCGCCCTGGATCCCCTACGGCCCCGACACTATCGGGTCGACGATCAGTCGCTACCCCTGCGCGAGGACAGGGTGAAGGTTGCGATACGAGACCCCAGTGGCCAGATCAGGACCCTCGAGCGCACCGTCTGGGTCTCGCGCTTCGGTCCGCTGATCCGGGTGCCAGGGCAGTTGCAGGAGACCGCCACCCAGGCCTGGGCGTTGCGCGACGCCAACCTGGACAACACCCGGGTGCTCGCCCAGTGGGATGCCATCAACCGCGCCGATAGCACCGCCGCCCTGACCCGGGCGGTCGCCACCCGCCAGGGCATTCCCTGGGTCAATACCCTGGCTGCGGACGACCGTGGCCAGGTCACCTACCTCGATCTATCGGTGGTGCCCTATCTGGATGCCGCACAGCTGCAGACCTGCCTGCTGCCCGAGCTGGCGGCCCATGGCCTGCCGGGCCTGCGCGGTGATCTCGCGGCCTGTGCCTGGCGCGGCGATCCGCAGGCGCGTCAACCAGGTATCGTCCCGGCGGCCTTGCAACCGCAGTTGTCCGGCACCGGCGTCCTGCAGAACAGTAATGACAGTGCCTGGTTGACCGACCCGGCCCGACCGTTGGAAGGTTTCTCGCCGCTGGTGAGTCGCGCGGGTGAACCTCTCGGCGGTCGCACGCGCTATGCGCTGTCGCGGCTGGTTGCCATGCCTCGGATCAGCGCCAATGACCTGCGCCAATTGGTGACGGCCAATAGCGTGGCCAGCCGTGACTGGGTGCTGCCGGATCTACTGGTCTATTGTGCCCGGCCCACTCGCGTGCCGGCGGTACGGACCGCCTGCCAGGAGCTGGCCAATTGGGACGGTACCGCAAATGTCGCGGCCGGACCGGGGCTGCAGGTCTTCGCCGGCGTCATGCGGCGGCTGACCGCGGATGCCAGCCTGTGGCGGCGTCCCTTCGATCCCGCCGATCCGCTGCACACGCCCGCCGGGATAGCGCTCGACCGCGCGGGGGCTGACGAGCGCCTGGCGCGCTGGCTGACGGAGGCACTCGCTGAACGGACGTCCCGGCGCTGGGGGGAGGTGCAACGCAGCGCTGGTATCGCCATTCCCGGAGGCGATGGTCAGTTGGGCATCTACAACGCCATCCAGAGCGAGGCGCGGGGCGATCATCGCGAAGTGATGTCGGGCAGTAGCTATATCCAGCTGGTGCGTTTCACCGCGGATGGCCCCCAGGCGCGGGGTCTGCTGGCCTTTTCCCAGTCGAGCGATCCGCGCTCGGCGCACTTCCTCGACCAGACGCTGCTGTTCTCCCGCCAGGCCTGGCCAGCGCTGCCGTTCACCGAGCGCCAGATCCAGGCCGATCCCCAGCTCCAGATTCTTCGTCTCCAGCCTTGATCAAGGATTACCCCATGCTGCTCCGTATCCTCAGCCTTGCCTCCCTAGCCACCTTCGCCCTGGGCGCCCAGGCGGCCTCTTGCGAGGCGACGATAGACGGCACCGACATGATGACCTACAGCGTCCAGACGCTCGAGGCTGGTCGCAGCTGCCAGACCTTCACGCTGCACCTGACCCACTCGGGCAACATGCCCAAGAGCGTGATGGGGCATAATTGGGTGCTGGCCAAGGCCAGTGATGCCGAGGCCATCGATGCGGACGGTGGCAGCGCCGGGTTCGACCAGGGCTACCTCAAACCCAAGGATCCACGCGTCATCGCCCATACCCGGCTGATAGGGGGCGGCGAAGCGGACAGCGTGACCTTCTCCCTGGCCGCCTTGAAGAGCGACGAGGCCTACGAATTCTTCTGCAGCTTCCCCGGGCATCGCACCCTGATGAAGGGGGTCTTCAAGATCGTCGGCTGAGCATTGCCCTGGAGCGCTTCTACTCGTGGCACAGCTCCTGCGCTAGGCGGACCTGTAGCTCCTGAAGACTTGGCCGACCCAAGGGGGTGACTGGACTGCCGTCGGCTGAGGCCAGTGCATCCGTTCTGCAACGAACACGATGGCAAGCATTTGGTAGATCGGACTCACCCCTGGCAACAGGACATCCCGTCCGGACGTCCAGAGCTCAGTGGCTGGCCAGGACGCGGGCCTTCTCGGCCCCGGAGGTTTCGCCATCCGGTCGCAGGTGGCGCCAGATGATGATGGCCGCGGTGTGGGTGAAGGCGGCGGCCAGTTCCAAATCGATGGCGTCCGGAAGCTGGGGGTGCTGGAAATACATGGCCAGGGATCCCAGGCTCTTGCCTTCGGCGGTCTTGACCGGAAAGGACCAGCAGCCACGGAAATCATAGCGGCGGGCCAGCCAGGACCAGGGCTTCCAAAGCGGCTCCGCCAGCACGTCGTGAGTGATCACGGGCTCGCCGCGGGCGACGGCGAGTCCGCAAGACAGGGAGTCCTCGGAGATGATGAAGCCCTCAACCGCCTGCGCATAGCCTTCTGCCATGCCCACTACGTGGGTCAGAGTGTCACCTTGGGCCAGATAGAAGGCACAGCGGCGTTGGTCACCTGCCGCGGTTACCAGGGCGCGGACGAGAATGCCCAGTGACTGACTCAGGCTTTCGCCTTTCATGGCGGATTGAAAGGCTTCGTTTTGCGCCGTTAGCCATTGTTGATTGCGCCTCAGCTCACGCTCACGTTGACGCAGCGCCTGTTCCGCCTGCGTCCGCAAGGTGATGTCGGCAAAGGTGATCGCGACGCCAGTGATGGGCTGACTGTCGCCGGGATCCGGGCAAATCCGCCGCAGGAACCAGCGCCCTTGGTCGGACTGCACGACCTCGGTCAGGGGCTCGCCGTTCCGCAGGACGAGCGCGATGTCCTTGAAGAGGCTCGGATCCTGGAACTTCGGCACCAGATCCTGGACGTGGCGCCCCGTATCGGCTCGCCGCAAGGGCAACAGGTCGCTCATGGCCGGAGTGAACCAGCGGATTCTCAGGGCGTCATCCAGGCACAAGGTCATCACCGAGCCTGACGACAGCATGCGGCGCTGCATCTGCAACTGTTCGATATGCTCCTGGAGCGAGCCGTTCGCCCGCTGCAAATCCTCGTTGCTCAGTTGCAGATGTTCATTGGTGTCCTTGAGCTCGTCATTCAAGGCGTTCATTTCTTCGTTGAGGGCCTGCAGTTCCTCTCGGGAGGCCTCCAGCTCTTCCTGGGAGAAGCGGATCGCTTCGCGCCAGTCCGCTTCCGTCACGGCCACGACCGGGTCCGACCCGCTCGCGCGCTCGGGCTGTACGGGTCCGGCGCCTTGGCGGAGGAAGGACACCAGCACCTGATCACGTTGCCCGGGGCCATCCAGCGGCGTGATCCGTAGCGTTACGCTCAGGCTGGCGTCGAATCGATCCGGTAAACCGGCCACCAACGACGCACCGCCGCCGTGCAGTGCACCCCTGAGGTGGTGGCGCAGATGCGCGACCCAGGGACGGGGAACCAGATCCAGCAGCCGATAGCTCGGTTCGCCAGCAGCGAGACCGAGAAAGGCTTGAGTGTTGCCGTAGACCCGCAGCACCTGCCCCTCGACATCGATCAGCACCGACGGTAGTTCGAATTGTTCCAAGGCGCTACGTTCGGCTTCGACGGCGCGCATGGCTCGGCTGGACCGTCGGCGCGGCAGGACGGGGGGTTGACCTGGCAGCGGCCCTGCCTTGCGATGCAGATTCCAGCGCAGGGCAACCGGCTCGAAGCCGTAATGCGTCAGCGGATAGGCTTCGCTCTTGCCGAGCAATAGATAGCCGCCCGGCCGCAAGGCGCTGTGCAGCACCTTGAGGACGAAGGCGATGGTCTCGGGCTGGAGGTAGATCAATAGATTGCGACAGCTGATGATGTCCATCGCCGCCAGCGGTGGATCAAGCAGCAGGTCCTGGGCGGCGAACACCATGCGCTCGCGCAGGCAGCGCTTGACCCGATAGGCCCCATCGACCGTGTAGAAAAACCGCTCTCGACGCGCCGGGGATAGCGTCGCCATTTCGTTGCCACGATAGAGGCCTCGGCTGGCCTGAGCCAGCGTCTCGGGTACCGGCTCCGTGGCGAATAGCTGGGTCCGGCGTCCGCACCCGTGCGCGCTGCGCAGTTCCTCCAGGAGCATCGCCATGGAATAGGCCTCCTGGCCAGTGGAGCAGGCCGGAATCCAGATGCGCACCGGCTCGCTTTCCGACCGGCTGAGGAG
>CAUQPA010000254.1:0-6241 GCA_963519325.1 uncultured Pseudomonas sp.
GGCCGACGATCATGTAGAAGCAGGTGGTCTTGCCGGCACCGTTCGGGCCGAGCAGGCCGACGATCTGGCCGCTGTCGATGCTGACGCTGACGTCGCGGACGACCTGACGACCCTTGTAGCTCTTGGCCAGATGCTGGGCTTTGAGCGTAACCGTCATTGTCCCTGCCCCGACTGCTGCTGATCCTTGGGCTGGATGACCATGTCGATCCGCGGCCGCGGCGTGGTGACCTTGCTGCCGTTGGCTCGCCCGGCGTTGACGATCTGGCGCTGGGTGTCGTAGACGATCTTCTCGCCTTCGAAGGTGTTGCCCTGCTGGATCACCTTGGCCTGGTCGATCAGGATGATGCGGTTTTCCTGGGCGAAGTACTGGATGGTCAGGGCGTAGGCCTTGACCAGGTCCTTGTCCGCCGACGGCTTCTGCTCGTAATAGGCCGGTTTGCCTACCGAGGTCGCGACCTTGATGTTGCCCTGGTTGTCCTGGGTCAGGGTCACGGTGTTGCCGGTGATCTTCATGCTGCCCTGGGTGATGACCACGTCGCCGCGGTACACGGCCACGCCCTGCTTGTCATCGAGCTCGGCGCTGTCGGCCTGCACGCGGATCGGCTGGGTGCGATCGGTCGGCAGGGCCCAAGCCGCGGCACTGCCAAAGGTGGCGCCGAGGGTGAACAGGAAGGGGAGGGTTTTAACGAACCTCATGCTGGCCTCTTACGTTGGACAGCAGGAGCATTCTGCCGTCTTCTAGATACGCTTTCATGCCATTGGCCGTGGTCACCCCATTGGCGGCCTCGATTCTAACGGCTTGCTCGGTTTGCGCATATTGTTTGTCAGGAAAGACGGTCATGCGGGTGGTGGTCAACACCACCGGGCGGCCTCTCGCATCGGTACGCTCCACGCGCACGTCGTCGATCAGCTCCGCCTGACTGCCACCAGGGGCGACTTCGGCACGGGCACTGCGAACATGCCAGGGGAAGTCGGTGCCGCGAAAGGCCAGCATGTCGGGCCGGGTCACCAGGGTGATGTCGGTGGCCTTGACGTGTTCACTGCGTTCGGCCTTGAGTTCGTACTGGACCTTGCCGTCCAGCCGATACTGAATGGTGCGGGTGTTGAGCGCGTAGCCGTCGATGGCGCTGTCTTGCGGGGTCGACGACGCCGGCGCGTCGACGAAGCGCTGCGGCAGGATGTTCCAGTAGCCGATCGCGATGAGCGCGGCGGCGATCAGGACCAACAGCACGGGGCGGCGCAAGCTGCGAAACATGAGGGTACCTGTGGTGGGCCGCACCGAGGGCGGCAGGTTGAACGTACGTTTTCGGCGTAATAGCCAGTCAGTATAACCCGGCCTACAGCACCCCGGCGCGTAGCAGGTCACCCATGTTGAGGGCGCCGATCGGTCGCTTGGCGTCGTCTATCACCACCAGGGCATTGATCTTGTGCTCTTCCATGATCTTAAGCGCCTCGGCGGCGAGCATCTGGGCCTTCGCCGTTCGACCCCCACGGGTCATCACGGTTGCGATGGGCGTGGTCCGCACGTCGATGCCGCGATCCAGCGCCCGGCGCAGGTCGCCGTCGGTGAAGATGCCGGCGAGCTGGCCATCGGTGTCGACCACGGTAGTCAAGCCCAAGCCCTTGCGCGACATCTCCAGCAGCGCATCGGACACCAGGGTATCCTCGCTCACCTGCGGCAGGCCGGCGCCGGCGTGCATGACGTTCTCCACCTTGAGCAACAGCCGCCGCCCCAGGGCGCCGCCCGGATGGGAGAAGGCGAAGTCCTCGGCGGTGAAGCCGCGGGCTTCCAGCAGGGCGATGGCCAGGGCATCGCCCAGCACCAGGGCGACGGTGGTGGAGGAGGTGGGCGCCAGGTTGAGTGGGCAGGCCTCGGTTTCGACGCTGGTGTCCAGCTGGACGTCCGCCACTCTTGCGAGCGGCGAGGCGGCATTGCCGGCGAAGCTGATCAGCGGCACCCCGAGGCGCTTGATCAGCGGCAGCAGGGTGAGGATCTCGCTCGAGGTGCCCGACTGGGAGATGGCGATGATGACGTCATCCCGGGTGATCATGCCCATGTCGCCGTGGCTGGCTTCGGCCGGGTGGACGAAGAAGGCCGGGCTGCCGGTGCTGGCCAGGGTGGCAGCGATCTTGTTGCCGACATGGCCGGATTTGCCCATGCCCAGCACGACGATGCGGCCACGACAGGCCAGCAGCAGGCGGCAGGCCTGGGCGAAGCTTTCGTCGATGCGTGCGCCCAGGGCGGCCACCGCCGCTCGCTCTACATCGATGGTGCGCTTGGCGGAACTAATGAAATCTATTGAGTCGGGCATGGGTCAGAAGGCAGGTGACGGGACAATCGGAAATTATATGCGCAAAGCCGCGACCCTCAGCAACGTCGCCCGCAGGTCGGCGGTCTCATCGGCAACGAATGCTATAGTGCCGCCCTTTTGCCGGGACCGCCGAATGCGCGCGTCGCGTGCCCTGACGCGGCGGAGCGACGTCTCCCTGCACAGAGTTGAACCTTAGGAGTCTCGATGACCGTCGATAGCCCGTACGCCGTGGAGCTAAAGGGCGTTTCCTTCAAGCGCGGCACGCGCCTCATCTACGACCGGGTCGATATCCGCATCCCGCGGGGCAAGGTCACCGGCATCATGGGGCCGTCCGGCAGTGGCAAGACCACCCTGCTGCGTCTCATCGCGGCCCAGCTGCGGCCGAGCAGCGGCGAGATCTGGGTCAATGGTGCCAACCTGCCCCAGCTGTCCCGCGGCGAACTGTTCGACATGCGGCGGCAGATGGGCGTGCTGTTCCAGAGTGGCGCCCTGTTCACCGATCTCGATGTCTTCGAGAACGTGGCCTTCCCGCTGCGGGTGCACACCAAGCTGCCCGAGGAGATGATCCGCGATATCGTCCTGCTCAAGCTGCAGGCCGTGGGCCTGCGCGGCGCCGTCGAGCTGATGCCGGACGAACTGTCCGGCGGCATGAAGCGGCGGGTCGCCCTGGCGCGGGCCATCGCCCTGGATCCGCAGATCCTCATGTACGACGAGCCCTTCGTCGGCCAGGACCCCATCGCCATGGGCGTGCTGGTACGGCTGATCCGCCTGCTCAACCAGGCGCTGGGCCTGACCAGCATCGTGGTCTCCCACGACCTGGCCGAGACCGCCAGCATCGCCGACTACCTCTATGTGGTCGGCGACACCAAGGTGCTGGGGCAGGGCACGCCGAAGGAATTGCGCGAGTCGCCGGATCCGCGGGTTCGCCAGTTCATGCAGGGCATCCCCGATGGCCCGGTACCCTTCCACTTCGCCGCGCTGGATCTGCGCGATGCCTTGCTGGGGAAACACTGATGCGTAAGGTCTCCGCCGTGGAGCGGATTCGTCGGCTGGGCCGCGCCGGGCTGGATGTCGTGGCGGCCATCGGTCGCTCGGTGATCGTCCTGTTGCTCGCGGTCTTCGGTCGCGGTGGCGCGGGCAGTGGCCTGCAGCTACTGGGCAAGCAACTCTATGCGGTCGGTGTGCTGTCGCTGCCGATCATCGTGGTGTCGGGCTTCTTCATCGGCATGGTGATCGCCCTGCAGGGCTACAACATCCTGGTCAAGTACGGCTCCGAGCAGGCCGTGGGGCAGATGGTCGCCCTGACCCTGCTGCGCGAGCTCGGCCCGGTGGTGACCGCCCTGCTGTTCGCTGGCCGGGCAGGTTCCGCCCTGACCGCCGAGATCGGCAACATGAAATCCACCGAGCAACTGTCCAGCCTGGAAATGATCGGCGTGGACCCGCTCAAGTACATCGTCGCGCCGCGCTTCTGGGCTGGCTTCATTTCCATGCCCCTGCTGGCCGCCCTGTTCAACGTGGTGGGCATCTGGGGCGCGGCCATGGTCGCCATCGACTGGCTCGGCGTCTACGACGGCTCCTTCTGGGCCACCATGCAGAACAGCGTGATGCTCAGCGACGTGCTCAATGGCGTGGTGAAGAGCCTGGTGTTCGCCTTCGTGGTGACCTGGGTGGCCGTCTTCCAGGGGTATGACTGCGAACCGACCTCCGAAGGCATCGGTCGCGCCACCACCCGTACCGTCGTCTATGCGTCGCTCGCCGTGCTCGGCCTCGACTTCATTCTTACCGCCCTGATGTTTGGAGATCTCTGATGCAAACCCGCACCCAGGAAATCGGTGTCGGACTCTTCCTGCTGGCCGGCGTGCTCGCGCTGCTGTTGCTGGCGCTGCGGGTAAGCGGTCTGACGATGAGCGACCATCGCGATACCTACAAGGTCTACGCCTACTTCGACAACATCGCCGGTCTCACCGTGAGATCGCGCGTGACCCTGTCGGGCGTGACCATCGGCAAGGTGACCGCCATCGACCTCGACCGCAACAGCTACCGCGGCCGTGTCACCATGCAGATCGACCAGCAGGTGGACAACCTGCCGACCGACTCCATCGCCTCGATCCTGACCGCCGGCCTGCTCGGCGAGAAATACATTGGCATCAGCGTGGGCGGCGACGAACAGGTGCTCAAGGAAGGCTCGACCATTCGCGATACACAATCGTCGCTGGTTCTCGAGGATCTGATCGGCAAATTCCTGCTCAACTCGGTCAATAAAGACTCTTCCGCCAACAAATGATGAGAGGCTTCTTCATGCTCAAGCTAATTCGTCACGGAGTCATCGCGATCCTGGCCCTGTTGCCGCTGGTGTCCCAGGCGGCGCCCTCGGCCCATGACGTGATCCAGCAGACCACCACGACGCTGCTCTCCGATCTCGAGGCCAACCGCGACAAGTACCGCAGCAGCCCGGAAGCCTTCTACGAGTCGCTGAACACCATCCTCGGGCCGGTGGTGGACGCCGAGGGCATCTCGCGCAGCATCATGACCGTGCGCTACAGCCGTAGCGCCACCCCGGAGCAGATGGCGCGCTTCCAGGAAAACTTCAAGCGCAGCCTGATGCAGTTCTATGGCAATGCCCTGCTGGAATACAACAACCAGGGTATCCGCGTGCTGCCCGAAGGTCCGGCCGACGGTCCCGACCGCACCAGCGTGGGCATGGAGGTCAAGGGCAACAATGGCGCCGTGTATCCGGTGCAGTACAGCATGGTCAAGCAGGGCGATGAGTGGAAGGTGCGTAACGTCATCATCAATGGCCTGAACCTCGGCAAGCTGTTCCGCGACCAGTTCTCCCAGGCGATGCAGGACAACGGCAACGACCTGGACAAGACCATCAACAACTGGGCGGGCACCGTGGCCAAGGCCAAGGATTCTCCCGAGGCCCAGAAGGCCAAGGTCGGTTCGTGAGTCGCGCCGCCATCACCGCCGAGGGTGCCCGACTGCAACTGTCGGGCGTGCTCGACCACGCCAGCGTGCCGACCCTGCGCGAGCAGGGCCGGGCGCTGATCAGCCGGGGCGGCGGCCCGCTGGTGCTGGACTGTGGCGGAGTGGAGCACTCCAACAGTGCCGGCCTGGCGCTGCTGCTGGCCTGGCTGCGTGATGCCCAGGCCGCTGGTCGTCCGCTCAGCATCGCCCAGCTGCCTTCCGAGCTGCGGCAGATCGCCGAGGTCTCGGATGCCTTGGCGCTGCTGCCCCTCGCGGACCAGGCCCAGGCCTAGGCGGCGTCCGCAAGCCCCTGCGCTCGGCCAGGCGGCGTCGAAGACCAGCGGGGTCGCCAGCCCGGCCTGGGCGGCCCCGTCGCCATGTTCGGTTAGCGCTCGTGAACGCCGCTTCCGCCCCGATGTTGTCTTACCTAGCCTTCGCTCGGCGATTTTGCAGGCGAGCCCTGATGGTCATCGCAGTCGCCGTACCGCCGGTTTTTTTGTATGATCGCCGGCTGTACTAGATTGCCGAGGTGCCGCCATGCAGGCCCAAGAAGTCAAAAGCCTCCTGGAGGCAAAACTGGCCGATACCCAGGTCGAAGTGGAAGGCGAGGGCTGCAACTTCCAGCTCTACCTGATCAGCGACGAGCTCCAGGCACTCAGCCCGGTCAAGCGTCAGCAGCAGGTCTACTCCCATCTCCAGCCGCAGATCGCCGATGGCAGCATCCATGCTGTCACCATGAAATTCTTCACCCGTGCTGCCTGGGCCGAACGCGCCTGAATCGCAGCGCCGAGAACTCGCTATGGACAAACTGATCATTACCGGCGGCAATAGCCTGAACGGTGAAATTCGCATTTCCGGGGCCAAGAACTCCGCCCTGCCGATCCTGGCCGCGACCCTGCTCGCCGATACCCCGGTGACCATCGCCAACCTGCCGCACCTGCACGACATCACCACCATGATCG
>CAUQPA010000255.1:0-6230 GCA_963519325.1 uncultured Pseudomonas sp.
CCGATCTGACCCTGCGCCAGCTCTGGTGGATCGGCACTGCTGGCGCTACTGCCGGCGCCCTAGCTCTGCTGGTCTTCGCGCGCCATCCCGGCTTCAAGATCGCGGCCTTGGGCCTGTTGGTCCTGCCGCACCTGCTCGGCGCCCCGCAACCGGTCGAACACGCCAGCCTGGCGCCGGAGGACCTGCAGCGGCACTTCCAGATCGCCGTATTGGCGAGCAACTTGCCGTTCTGGCTGATACTGGGCCTGGCCTGCAGCTGGCTCTTCCAGCGCCAGAGCAGCCGCGCCTGATGAGGCTGATACTGGGCTTGGGCTGCCGCCGGGGGTGTTCGGTTGACGAACTGGTCGAGCTTGCCCAGGCGGTGTTGAACGAAGCGGGCTGCGAGGTCGACCAACTTGCGGCGCTCGCCACCCTGGATACGCGGCTGGAAGAGCCCGGCCTGCAGGAACTCGCGCGTCTCTGGCGATTGCCCTTGCGGGGCTTTCCAGCGGACCACCTGGCCACGCGAACCGGCACCACCGCTGCCAGCGCTGTCGCGCTGCAGCACACCGGCAGCCCGAGCATCGCCGAAGCCGCCGCCCTGCTGGCGACTGGCGCAGACGCGCGATTACTGGTGAGCAAGCGCAAGAGCGCCGCGGCCACCGCGGCGCTAGCCTATGCCTGAGGCTCCTCTTCCGCGTCGGCGCCACTCACCCGGGCGCGGACGTGGATGGGGCTGAAGGGCTCGTTCTGCACCAGCTCCACCAGGGACTCCTTGACCAGTTCGAGGATGGCCATGAAGGTCACCACCACGCCCAGTCGACCTTCCTCCAGGGTGAACAGCGCGACGAAGGGTACGAAGGCGCCATCCTTCAGTCGCTCCAGCACCTGACTCATGCGCTCGCGGGTGGACAGGATCTCGCGGGTCACCTGGTGACTCTCGAACAGGTCCGCACGGCGCAGCACCTCGCCCATGGCCAGCAGCAATTCGCTCAGGTCAACCTCGGGCAACAGCTTGCGCGCCCGGGCGTCAGGCGCCGGCAGGGTCGGCACCACGAAGTTGCGTCCTTCGCGCGGAAGGTCATCGAGATCCTCCGCCGCCTTCTTGAAACGCTCGTATTCCTGCAGGCGCCGGATCAACTCGGCACGAGGATCTTCTTCTTCGTCAGCGAGGCCCTCCGCGCGCGGCAGCAGCATGCGCGACTTGATCTCCGCCAGCATGGCCGCCATGAGCAGGTACTCCGCCGCCAGCTCCAGCTGCACCGCCTTCATCAGCTCGACATAGCTCATGTACTGCCGGGTGATCTCGGCGACCGGGATGTCGAGGATGTCGATGTTCTGCTTGCGGATCAGGTAGAGCAGCAGATCGAGCGGACCCTCGAAGGCTTCGAGGAACACCTCCAGGGCGTCTGGCGGGATATAGAGGTCCTGGGGCAGTTCGGTGAAGGCCTCACCGTAGACCAGTGCCAGCCGCAGTTGCTCGGGCTCGAGCAGCTGGGCATCCAGGACCTCGCTCATGCTTCGATCATGAAGGGCTTGGGATCCCCGGCCCCGACCCGGATCACTTCCGGTTCGTCCTCGGCCAGGCTGATGACGGTGGAGGGCTGCAGTCCACCCGGTCCGCCCTCGATCACCAGATCGACGAAGTGTTCGAGTCGTTCGCGGATCTCCCAGGCGTCGCCCAGGGCCTCGTCATCCCCCGGCAGGATGAGGCTCACGCTCATCAGCGGCTCACCCAGCGCCTCCAGCAGCGCCAGGGTGATGGGGTGCTGGGGGACCCGCACGCCGATGGTGCGGCGCTTGGGATGCAGCAGCATCCGCGGCACTTCGCGGGTGGCGTTCAGAATGAAGGTGTAGGGCCCCGGGGTGTAGGCCTTGAGCAGGCGGAAGGCACTGGTATCCACCTTGGCATAGATCCCCAGCTCGGACAGATCACAGCACACCAGGGTGAAGTTGTGCTTGTCATCGAGCTGGCGGATACGGCGGATGCGCTCGACCGCGCTCTTCTCGCCGATGCGACAGCCCAGGGCATAGGACGAGTCGGTGGGATAGGCGATCACGCCACCGGACTGGATGACTTCCACGGCCTGACGGATCAGCCGCGGCTGGGGATTCTGCGGATGAATCTCGATGAACTGGCTCATTGGGGTTCTCGATCCTGAGGGTAGAGCGGTTGGCTGAAACGCGCCCAGAGGGGCGGCAGATCTTCGGGCAACGGCCGGTACATGCCCAGGTCCGACCAGTCGGCCGGCGCGTGGAAATCGCTGCCCGCGCTCACCATCAGACCGAATTCCCGCGCCAGAATTGCCAAGGTACCCACCTGCTCGGCCGGCTGGACGCCGTTGACCACCTCGATGGCATGGCCACCGCCGCTGACGAATTCTCCGATCAGCTTGCGCAACTTGGTGCGGGTGAAACCGTAAGCCAACGGATGTGCCAGGCTGATCCAGGCCTTGGCCGCCTTGAGGGTGGCCAGGGTCTCGGCGAGGGTCGGCCAATGCTGCTTGACGTCGCCCAGCTTGCCGCCACCCAGCCACTTGCGAAAGGCCTCGCCCCGGTCGGCCACGTAGCCGGCCTGCACCAAGTATTCGGCGAAATGCGGCCGTGCGGGGGCGTTGCGGCTGTCGCCCAGGGCGAGCTGG
Organism: uncultured Pseudomonas sp.; assembly: GCA_963519325.1. Classification (GTDB taxonomy): domain Bacteria; phylum Pseudomonadota; class Gammaproteobacteria; order Pseudomonadales; family Pseudomonadaceae; genus Chryseomonas. The sequence goes on from CAUQPA010000255.1 coordinate 2,622, forward strand.
ACCGCGCGGGCACCGTCCAGGGTGCCGGGCATGCCCTTGGCCGCCAGCCGCCGATCGATTTCCCGGGCCCGCTCCCAGCGCCCCTCGTGCAGCGCTGCCAGCGCCGCTTCGAGCTCCGGGGCCCCGGGGGCGAAGGCGTAGCCCAGCACGTGCAAGGTGGCGCCCCCCCAGGTGCAGGACATCTCGATCCCCGGCAATAGCCGTACGCCCAGGTTCGCCGCGGCATCCATCGCCTCGGCGTAGCCGTCCAGCGTATCGTGATCGGTGATCGCCAGCAGTTGCACGCCGCGCTCATGGGCCCGCCGGACCAGCTCGGCGGGCGCGAAGGCGCCGTCGGACGCGGTGGTATGACAGTGCAGGTCGACACGCATGGGCTTTCTCCTCCGGCTTCATCGGGTATTATGCCGCGATGCACTGCTATCGGCTGCGGTAATGAAACAATTCATCGACTTCATCCCTCTCCTGCTGTTCTTCCTCGTCTACAAGCTCGATCCGCGTCCGGTGGAGTTCGCTGGCCACGCCTTCACCCTGGGCGGCATCTTCAGTGCCACCGCGGTGTTGATCGTCGCTTCGCTGGTGGTCTACGGCGCGATCTACCTCACCCAACGCCGGCTCGAGAAGAGTCAGTGGCTGACGCTGATCGCCTGCCTGGTGTTCGGTGGCATGACCCTGGCATTCCACAGTGAGACCTTCCTTAAGTGGAAGGCGCCGGTGGTCAACTGGCTGTTCGCCCTGGCTTTCCTTGGTAGCCATTTCATCGGCGACAAGCCGCTGATCCAGCGCATGCTGGGGCACGCCGTGCGGCTCCCGGCACCGATCTGGACGCGTTTGAACATCGCCTGGATCATCTTCTTCATCGTCTGCGGCTGCGCGAATCTCTACGTGGCCTTCACCTACGAAAGCTTCTGGGTCGACTTCAAGGTCTTCGGCAGCCTGGCGATGACCCTGGTCTTCATGCTCGGCCAGGGCCTCTATCTAGCGCGCCATCTGCAACCCATGGATGAACCGCGAGACTGATGCCATGAGCCAGATTCTGCTGATCGACGATGACCAGGAACTGTGCGACCTGCTCGGCGCCTGGCTGAAACAGGAAGGCTTCGAGGTGACCGCCTGCCACGCCGGCAGCGATGCCCGCGCCCTGCTCCGCGAGGCGACCCCAGATGTGGTGGTGCTGGACGTGATGCTGCCCGACGGCAGTGGCCTGGAAGTGCTCAAGCAGCTGCGCAGCGATCATCCGCAACTGCCGGTGCTCATGCTCTCCGGCCGCGGCGAGCCGCTGGACCGGATCCTCGGCCTGGAGCTGGGCGCCGACGACTACCTGGCCAAGCCCTGCGATCCGCGCGAACTCACCGCCCGCCTGAGAGCCATCCTCAGGCGCAGTCACCCGGCGCAGCCGGCGGCCCGCCTGCAACTGGGCGACCTGGCGCTGAGCCTGGCCCGGGGCGTGGCCAACATCGGCGAGACCGAGATCACCCTCACCCTCACCGAGAGCCGCATCCTCGAAGCCCTGCTGCGCCAGCCCGGCGAGCCGCTGGAAAAGCAGGCGCTGGCCCAGGCGGCACTGGGCCGCAAGCTGACCCTCTATGATCGCAGCCTGGACATGCACGTCAGCAACCTGCGGCGCAAGCTGGGCAACCACGCCGATGGGCGCGCGCGCATCCTCGCCCTGCGTGGACGTGGCTACTACTACAGTGTCTAGCGCCGCTGCGCGGCCTTTACCCCCTCTTTACCTCCGCTGACCGCTCCTGACTCCCCCGCTCCTAGACTGGGCCCATCCGGTGTCGCACCGGTCAACCCAAGGAGATTTCCCGATGCGCAAACTCATGCCCGCCGTGCTGTTCGCCGCCCTGCTGCCGACCCTCACCCTGGCCGCCACCCAGGACGCCACCGACGTCACGCCGCCGCCCCAGCGGATGATGGACGGCGGCCCGCACGGCGACGGCCCCCTGCGCGGCCTCAAGCTGACCCCCGAGCAGCGCGAGCAGGTCGGCAAGCTGATGGGCGCCGAGCGCCAGCAGCAGCGCGAGATCGTCAAGAGCTACCTGGACAAGCTCCCCGAAGACCAGCGCAAGGCGCTGCACGACCAGCTCGACGGCAATCGTGACAAGACCCGGCAGTCCATTCGCGCCCTGCTCAAGCCCGACCAGCAGAAGCGCTTCGACGAAATGGAGAAGAAGCGGGAGGATCACGCCAAGGAGTGGGCCGAGTTCCAGCAGTGGAAGCACGACCACAAATCCTCGTAATCCCCGAACGCTGCGCCGGGGGCCCTCGACGCAGCGTCTGACCAAGGCCCATGCATGGTTTTTCGCTCCCTCTTCTGGCGCATCTTCGCCACCTTCTGGCTGGCCATCCTGTCCGCCGTCGGCCTGACCATGCTGCTCGGCCACCTGGCCGACCAGGATTCCTGGATCCTCGCGCAGCATCCGGGCCTGCGTGACCTACCGGAACAATGGGTACAACGCTATGAGAACGAAGGCCCCGCCGCCGCCCAGGGACTGCTCGAACAGCGCAAGGGCCGCTACGGCATCGATGTGCTGGTGCTGGGCGAGAACGGCGCGCCCCTGGTGCGCGGCACCCTGCCACCGCGAGTCTTCGACCAGGATCTCGACCAGCCGCAGCGTCTGCAACGCCCCGGCCCCGGCGCCCGCGATCCCAATCGCCCGTTGCCCTGGCGACGCCTGACCGACGAATACACCAGCGACAGTGGTCAGAACTACCTGTTCATCTACCACCTGCCCACGCCCGAGCTGGGCGCCTGGCGCCGGGAAAGCCTGTTCTGGCCCATGGGCATGCTGGCCATCGCCACCGTGGTCCTCACCCTCTTCAGCCTGCTGCTGACCCTGAGCCTGACCCGGCCGCTCAATCACCTGCGCCGCGCCGTGCACGATCTCGGCCAAACCGCCTACCAGCAGGACACCCTGGCGCGCCTCGCCCGCCGCAAGGACGAACTAGGCGTGCTCGCGGAGGACTTCAACCGCATGGGTGCCCATCTGCAGCGGCTGATCGACAGCCAACGCCAGCTGCTGCGGGACGTCTCCCACGAATTGCGCTCACCCCTGGCCCGACTGCGTATCGCCTTGGCGCTGGCGGAGCGCTCGAACCCCCATGACCTCGGCAACATGTGGCCGCGACTGACCCTGGAATGCGATCGCCTGGAGACGCTGATCGGCGAGATCCTCGCTCTCGCCCGCCAGGAAGCGGATCCCGGTCCGCCGGAGCAGGTGGAACTGCACCCCCTGCTGATCGGGCTGGTCGAGGATGCCCAGCTGAGCGCCCCGCAGCAGCGGGTCGAGTTGCAGGTGCCTATGGCCCTGCGGCTGGATGGCTGGCCCGACGTGCTGGAACGGGCGTTGGACAACCTGCTGCGCAACGCCCTGAGGTTCAACCCACCCGCGCAGCCCATCGTCATCGCCGCAGCTGCCGCGGGCGGCGAAGTCACCATCCAGGTGCGTGATCACGGCCCCGGGGTCAAGGTCGACGACCTGCCGCGCCTGGGCGAACCCTTTTTCCGTTCCGACCAGCAGCAAGCCACCGGCTATGGCCTGGGCCTGGCCATCGCCCGGCGCGCCGTGCAGCGCCACGGCGGCGAGCTGCACCTGGGCAATCACC
>CAUQPA010000256.1:0-6211 GCA_963519325.1 uncultured Pseudomonas sp.
GAGCCCCCTCGCTCTATCCTCTACCAAAGAAAAAGGGGGCTATTAGCCCCCTTCCTTTCGCAGCAACGTCCTGCCAGCCTACCGTCGCTTGTCCTTGCGCTTCTTCTCGGCCTTCTTGTGGTGGCTCATCAACCGGCGCTTCTTGTTCACCTGGCGCTCGGTGAGGGTATTCTTCTTGCCCTCGAAGGGGTTCTCGCCCCCGCGGTATTCGATGCGGATCGGCGTGCCCACCAGCTTGAGTACCCGGCGATAGGTCTTTTCCAGGTAGCGGGTATAGGACTTGGGCACCGCTTCCGTCTGGTTGCCGTGGATCACGATCAACGGTGGGTTGGCACCGCCCAGGTGGGCATATCTCAGCTTGATGCGGCGGCCACTGACCATCGGCGGCTGGTGCTCCTGCACCGCGTCCTCGAGGATCTGGGTCAGGCGGCTGGTCGGCCAGCGGGTGGTGGCCGAGGCGAAGGATTGCTGTACCGACTTGTACAGGTGGCCCACACCGGTGCCATGCAGCGCCGAGATGAAGTGGATGTCGGCGAAGTCGACGAACAGCAGGCGGCGTTCCAGCTCGGTCTTCACGTAGTCGCGCTCGCCGGACTCCATGCCGTCCCACTTGTTCAGGGCGATCACCAGGGCGCGTCCGGTCTCCAGCACGAAGCCGAGCAGGTTGAGGTCGTGCTCGACCACCCCTTCGCGGGCGTCCATGACGAAGATCACCACGTTGGCGTCCTGGATGGCCTGCAGCGTCTTGACCACCGAGAACTTCTCGACCGCCTCGAAGATCTTGCCGCGGCGGCGCACGCCGGCGGTGTCGATCAGGGTATAGCGCTCTTCGTTGCGTTCGAAGGGGATGTAGATGCTGTCGCGCGTGGTGCCGGCCTGGTCATAGACGATCACCCGCTCTTCACCGAGCATGCGGTTGACCAGGGTCGACTTGCCGACGTTGGGCCGGCCGATCACGGCGATCTTGATGCCGGTGGTCTCGTCGATGCCCTGGACCCGGCGGAAGACGTCCCCACCCTCTTCCGCGGCGGCCTTCACCTCTTCCTCGGAGAGCTCCTCGACCTGCACCTCGTCCTTGGGAAAGACGCCCAGGGCGGCTTCCAGCAGGTTGTTCACGCCGCGGCCGTGGGCCGCCGCGATGGGATAGGCGTCGCCGATGGCCAGCGGGCTGAACTCCGCCCGGGCAATGTCCGGATCGACGGTGTCGACCTTGTTGGCCACCAGGAAGGTGCGCTTGTTTCTCTTGCGCAGGTGCTCGGCGATCATCTGGTCGGCGACGGTGAGGCCGTCGCGGGAATCCACCAGGAAGAGCACCGCATCGGATTCCTCGATGGCCTGCAGCGACTGCTCGGCCATCTTCAGGTCGATGCCTTCCTCGTCACCGGAGATACCGCCGGTGTCGACCACGATGTAGGTCCGTCCCTGCCACTTGGCTTCGCCGTACTTGCGATCGCGAGTCAGGCCGGCGAAGTCGGCGACGATGGCGTCGCGGGTCTTGGTCAGACGGTTGAAAAGCGTGGATTTGCCGACGTTCGGCCGCCCCACCAGGGCAATTACGGGAACCATGCGGCTCTCCCAGAGCAGAAAACACGATGGCCGCTACCGAACTTCACGGTAGCGGCCATCGGTTGAGGATAAAAAATTCTAGCGCAGACGATAGGCGGCGAGTGTACCGCCATTGCCGTAGACGTAGAGCATGTCGCCGACGACCAGTGGCCGTACCCGGACGCCGTCACCATCGACCTTGGTCCGGCCGACGAAACGGCCATCGACCTGGCTCAGCAGATGGATGTAGCCGGCGTAGTCGCCCACCACCACGTTGCTCGACCAGACCACCGGCCCGGTGAGCTGGCGACGGGCCAGGTCGGCGTTGGTCCAGAGCGCGGACGTCGAGGACTCCTCGACCGCCTCGACGGTACCGTTGTCCAGGCTCAGGTAGACGTTGCCGAAGCCTTCGGCGACGCCGTCGTAGCTGGAGGCGTCACGCTGCCAGAGGATCTGGCCATTGGCCGGGTTGAGCGCCGCCACGCGGCCGTTGTAGCTGACCACATAGAGGGTGTCGCCCGCCAGCGACAGGCCACCGTCGACGTCGACGATGCGCTCCAGTTCGGAACGCCCCTTGGGCACGGCGATCTGCTGTTCCCACAGCGGCAGGCCACGCTGCACGTCCAGGGCGACGACCTTGCCGCTGGCGAAACCGGCCATGACCAGCTGGTTGGTGACCAGGGGGGCACCGGTGCCACGTAGGCTCAGCACCGGCTGGGTGTCTTCGTAGATCCAGCGACGGGTACCGCTGCCCAGCTCGAAGGCCTGCAGCTTGTCGTCCTGGGACTGCACCACCACCACGTCGTTGTTGACCACCGGCGCGGACAGCACCTCGCTGGAGGCCTGGGCGCGCCACTTCTCGTCGCCGCTGCCGGCGTCGAGGGCGATCACCTGGCCACGCAGGGTACCGACCACTACCAGGCCGGAGCCGACCCCGACACCGCCGGAAACCGGCAGGTCCAGGTCCTTCTTCCACAGCACCGCGCCGGTCTCGCGATTCATCGCCATGACCCTGCCATCGGCATCGGCGGCGAAGATGGTCTGGCCGTCGACGGCCGGTACCAGGCGGTTGTATTCCTTGCCCTGGCCATCGCCCACCGAGCGACTCCAGACTTCATCCAGCCGGACTTCCGCCTTGATGTCCTTCAGCTCGGCCGGGGGCAGTTCCTTCTTGCCGGTGCTGCTGCACCCGACGACCGCAAGGGCGAGACCCAGTACCGCGATAGGCTTCCAGCGCAACATCAGGCGTCTCCTTTGGCGAGATCATCGAGTTTCATCTGCAGCACGCCTTCGGCTGCATCGTTGGGCAGCGCCGCGCGGGCTTTTTCATAGGCGGCGCGGGCCTCGGCCGGCTTCTTCAGCGCGACCAGCAGGTCGCCACGCAATTCTTCGCGGTTGGCGACATAGGCCTTGGGCGCCTCGCCGTCGAGCAGCTTCAGGCCTTCTTCGGCCTTGCCCTGGGCCGCCAGTACCCGGGCCAGACGCTCGCGCGCCAGCTCGCCGAGTTCGGCGTCGTGGGGCTTGTCCACCACCGCCTTGAGCTCGTTCGCCGCGTCGTCGAGACGATTGCTCTCCACCGCCACCTTGGCGACGAAGAGACTACCGTACTGGGCGTAGGCGGTGCCGGAATAATCCTGCTTGAGCTTGCCGTAGGTGTCGGTCACCCGTGCGGTGTCGACCTTGCCACCGGGGGCCAGGGCCGCTTCCACCAGCTGTTGGTAGAGCACCGAGGCGCCCTGCGCCTGGCTGTTCTGATAGCGCTGCCAGCCCTGCCAGCCGAGCACCGCCACCAGGGCGATGACGCCACCGGCCACCAGCGGCTTGCCGTTACGCTGCCACCAGGCCTTGGCGACCACCAGATTGTCGTCGTCGATGGAACTCAAATCCGTTCTCCTCAATTCCCGCGGCCGGAACCGGCCGGGGGCAAAATCTCGTCCAGACGGGCGGCCAGGGCCGCGAAATCGACCTTTTCCTGTGGCGCATCGCCACGCAGTGGCTTGAGTGCCACCTGTTGCGCGGCCAGTTCGTCCTCGCCCAGGATCATGGCCCAGAGCGCGCCGCTCTTGTCGGCCTTCTTGAACTGGCTCTTGAAGCTGCCAGCGCCGGCGTTGACCAGCAGGCGCAGGTCAGGGCGGGCATCGCGCAGCTTCTCGGCCAGGCCCAGGCCGGCCAGCTCGGCCGCCTCGCCGAAGGCGCAGAGGTAGAGGTCGGCCGGACGCTGCAGGTCGCTTGGCAGGCGGTCCAGGGTTTCCAGCAGCAGGACCAGGCGCTCGACGCCCATGGCGAAGCCGACACCCGGGGTGGGCTTGCCGCCGAACTGGGTGATCAGGCCATCGTAGCGGCCACCGGCGCAGACGGTGCCCTGGGCACCGAGCTTTTCGGTGACCCACTCGAACACGGTACGGCCATAGTAATCCAGGCCACGCACCAGCTTGGGATTGATCTCGTAGCGGATGCCGACCGCGTCCAGGCGGGCCTTGAGGCCGTCGAAATGGGCGCGGGATTCGTCGTCCAGGTAGTCGGCCAGGGTCGGGGCTTGCTGCAGCAGCGCCTGGGTCTGGGCGTTCTTGCTGTCGAGGATGCGCAGCGGATTGGTGGTCAGACGGCGCTGGCTGTCTTCGTCGAGCTGCTCGAAGCGCTCCTGCAGATAGGCCACCAGGGCCTCACGGTAGCGGGCGCGATCGGCGCTGGAGCCCAGGCTGTTGAGCTGCAGGGTGACGGCGTCGGTCAGGCCCAGGCGCTGCCAGAGACGCGCGGTGAGCACGATCAGCTCGGCGTCGATGTCCGGTCCGGGCAGGTTGAACACCTCCACGCCGATCTGGTGGAACTGGCGATAGCGGCCCTTCTGCGGCTTCTCGTAGCGGAACATCGGGCCGGCGTACCAGAGCTTCTGCACCTGGCCACCCCCGGTGAGGCCGTGCTCCAGCACGGCCCGCACGCAACCCGCGGTACCTTCCGGACGCAGGGTCAGGGATTCCTCGTTGCGGTCGAGGAAGGTGTACATCTCCTTGTCCACCACGTCGGTGCCCTCGCCGATGCCGCGGGCGAAGAGTTCGGTGAACTCCATGATGGGCAGGCGGATCTCGTGGTAGCCATAGCCGTCGAGCAGCGTGGCGAAGGTACGTTCCAGGTAGCGCCAGGCCGGAGTCTGCTCCGGCAGGATATCGTTCATGCCACGGATGGCTTGCAGGGACTTGCTCACGAAAGGGCCTTATTCCTTGATCTTTCAGCTGCGCGCGATGAGTGCGGCATCCGCTTCGGCCTTTTCGGCCGCCTTGCGGCGGATGAGCCCTTCCAGCTCGTCCACCAGATTGTCGTTGTTCAGCTTGGACGCCGGCTTGCCGTCGATGTACACCAGGTTATTGGGCGTACCCCCGGTCAGGCCGACGTGGGCTTCCTTGGCTTCGCCAGGGCCGTTGACCACGCAGCCGATCACCGCGACGTCCAGGGGCACCAGCAGGTCCTCCAGGCGTCCTTCCAGCTCGTTCATGGTCTTGACCACGTCGAAGTTCTGCCGCGAGCAGCTCGGGCAGGCGATGAAGTTGATGCCGCGGGATCTCAGGCGCAGCGACTTGAGGATATCGAAGCCGACCTTGATCTCCTCGACCGGATCGGCCGCCAGGGAGATGCGGATGGTGTCGCCGATACCTTCGGCCAGCAGCATGCCCAGGCCGACCGCGGACTTCACCGTACCCGAGCGCAGGCCGCCGGCTTCGGTGATACCCAGGTGCAGCGGCTGCTCGATGCGGGTCGCCAACTGGCGGTAGGCGGCCACGGCCATGAAGACGTCGCTGGCCTTCACGCTCACCTTGAAGTCCGGATAGTCCAGCTTCTCCAGGTGATCGACGTGACGCATGGCCGATTCCACCAGGGCTTCCGGGGTGGGCTCGCCGTATTTCTTCTGCAGGTCCTTTTCCAGCGAACCGGCGTTGACGCCGATGCGGATCGGGATGCCGCGCTCGCGCGCCGCGTCGACCACCGCCTTGACGCGGTCCTCGCGGCCGATGTTGCCGGGGTTTATGCGCAGGCAATCCACGCCCAGCTCGGCCACGCGCAGGGCAATCTTGTAGTCGAAGTGGATATCGGCCACCAGCGGCAGGCTGACCCGCTGCTTGATGCGACCGAAGGCCTCGGCGGCGTCCATATCGGGCACCGAGACGCGCACGATATCGGCACCGGCATCCTGCAGGCGCTGGATCTGCGCCACGGTGGCGTCGACGTCGCAGGTTTCGGTGTTGGTCATGCTCTGCACGGCGATGGGGGCATCGCCGCCGACCGGCACCGAGCCGACCCAGATCTTGCGGGACAACCGACGTTTGATGGGCGATTCGCTATGCATGCTGGTTTCCCATGAGGTCGCCGGACGTCATTGTCCGGCCTGACCGAGTTTGATGCGGGCGGTCTCGCCCTTGGTGAACGGTGCGAGGTCGACGACCTGGCCGTTGTAGGTGATCTGGGCTCCGCGGGCGTAGCCGAGACGGATATTGACCGGCGGCTTGATCGAGGCGTAGTCGAGGGTCTCGCCGCCTTTCTTCAAGCCACTGAAGAGGATCTTGCCGCTACCGTCGCTGACCTGCATCCAGCAGTTGGCGGTGAAGCGGATGTTCAGGCTGTCGCTGCCCGCGGCAGGGGCCGCCGTGGCGGCGGGTGCCGGACTGGCAGGGGC
>CAUQPA010000257.1:0-6209 GCA_963519325.1 uncultured Pseudomonas sp.
AGCCCGGCCAACACCGCCAGCAGCAGCGGCAGGGTATAGAGCGGATCGATGATGAAGATACTGGACCAGGCCACCGGGGTGGTCGGCAGCGGCCAGAACAGCTGGGTGCCGTAGGTGGTGAAGGCATCCAGCAAGGGATGGGTGACGAGCACCAGCCAGAGGGTAAGGAACAGGCGTCGTCGACCATAGCCCGGGTCGCGCCAGCGGCCGCAGAGCCAGGTCAGCAGCAGGGCCACCCCGGTCAGCACGAACAGCGAGTGGCTGAAGCCACGATGGTAGGTCATCTCGTTGACCGCGTGGCCGTAGTCGATGAACACATCGAGGTCTGGCAGCGTGCCCAGGGCGGCGCCATAGAGAATGGCTCGCCGCCCCTGCCAGCGACCGAGCAAGGCGGTCTGGAGCGTGGCGCCGAGCACGGCCTGGGTCAGCGAATCCACCGGTCAGAGGTCCTTGGCGAAAGCGAGCATCAAGCCTGCCAGGGCCTGGGGCGTCTGCAACGGCATCAGGTGGCCGGCCCCTGGGATCACCTCCAGGCGGCTGTTGGGGAAAGCCGCCAGGGTGGTCCGGCGTTGCTCCTCCGGCCCCGGCACCTGCTCGTCATCCGCGCCACAGACCAGCAGCACCGGGTAGTCCAGCGTCGGGATGCGTTCCCTCCAGTCTTCACGACTGCCGTGATCGACCCAGGCGCGCCAGGCAGCCAGATTCAACCGCTGGGCATCGGCGATGACCACCTCGCGGATGGCATCGGGTAGGCGATGGGCGCTGGACTCATCGACGAAGGCCTCGGCTTCCGCCCGGGTCTTGCCGTAGGCGCGCTGGGCGTCACGATCCGCCTCGCTCATGGGCTGCGGACCGGGCGGCGAAGGAGCGACCAGGATCAGCCCGGCGAGATACTCAGGTCGCCGCGCCGCCAGTACTACGGCGACCTTGCCGGTCATCGAATGGCCGACCAGGATGCAGCGCTCGAGGCCCAAGGCGCGGATGCTGGCATCCACCTGATCGGCCATCTCCGCCACGCTGTAGCCCTCCACCTCGGCCGCATCGCCAAAGCCCGGCGTATTCAGCGCCACGCACTGATGCTCGCCGTCCAGGTAGGGCACGGTAGGAAACCAGGTGCGGTGGGAGCCGCCGAGGAAGTGCATGAGCACGAAGGTGGGCGAACCGCTGCCCTGCTGGCTGTGGGGGAGCATTGGGAAACCTCGATGCTGAAAGGCGGAGATTAGAGAGATGGAGAGGCCAGCATCGCGCTAAGTTCCGCTTCGCTCGGCGCCGGGCAACCCGCCTCGCGCCCAGGGGTCTCATGCTGCACCGTCCTTCCCAAGGAGCCTGCCATGGCCGATCTGTCCTCCTTCCCCATCACCCGCCGCTGGCCCGCCCAGCACCCCGAGCGCCTGCAACTCTATTCGCTACCCACGCCCAATGGCGTCAAGGTGGCCATCCTGCTGGAGGAGCTGGGACTGCCCTACGAGGTGCATCGGGTCGACTTCGGCCAGGACGACCAGCACACCCCGGAATTCCTGTCACTGAGCCCCAACAACAAGATCCCCGCCATCCTCGATCCCGACGGTCCTGACGGTGAGCCGCTCGGCTTGTTCGAGTCCGGCGCCATCCTGCTCTATCTCGCGGAGAAGACCGGTCGCTTCCTGCCGCAAGACCCGGCCCTGCGCTACCAAGCCATCCAGTGGCTAATGTTCCAGATGGGCGGCATCGGTCCCATGTTCGGCCAGCTCGGCTTCTTCACCACGTTCGCCGGCAAGGACATCGAGGACAAAAGACCCCGCGACCGCTACGTGGCCGAAGCCCGGCGCCTGCTGGGCGTACTGGATGGCCAGTTGAAGGGGCAGGCCTGGATCCTCGGCGACGACTACGGCATCGCCGACATCGCCACCTTCCCCTGGATCCGCGCCCTGGTCGAGGTCTATCAGGCGGACGACCTGGTCGGCTTCCAGGACTTCACCGAGGTCCGCCGCGTACTGGACACCTTCCTCGCCCGCCCGGCGGTACAGCGCGGCCTGCGGATACCGGCAGCGCCCTGATGGTTGCCGACAGCCAGTTGCAGCTACACACGCAATGGCAGGAAAACGGCCCGGCCTTCACGGGGTTGAAGGCCGGCCTACGGCTAACGCAACTGACTGTCCTTGCTACCCCGCCGGTTGTAGCCGCCGGCGCGCTGGTCCTCGGCGTCCTGCTCGGACTGGCAGCGGATGCACAGGCGAACGCCCGGCACCACCTGGCGGCGCGCCTCGGGGATGGCATCGCCGCACTCCTCGCAGTGCGTCAGGCTCGCGCCACGATGCAGGCGGCTGCGGGCACGCTGCACCGCATCGTCCACCGTGCTGTCGATCTGTTCCTGAACCGCGCCGTCTCCGGCCCACCCATTGGCCATGGCTGACTCTCCAATGTGCTGCCCTGATACCCATTGGAAAGGAAGTTCGCCCAGATGTTCGCCGCCGTCCAGCGCCCGCTGGTCGTGGTGGCGGCAACTGTCGTTGCTGGTGCTGGGCATGACGCTGGCGGGCTGCTCCAGCCGCGAGCTGCTGCGCCAGGTCACGACGGGGATGTGTGCGCCCAATGCCTGGCTCACCGGGCAACCCGCGCCCTGTCGCCAGGTGGTCGCCAACCCCGGCTTCGCCGTGCTGCGCGCGCCCGGCGAACGCCAGCACTTCATCCTGGTGCCCCTGCGCCCACTGCGTGGCCTGGAGAGTCCAGTCCTGTGGCAACCCGGCCAACCCAACTGGTTCGGGCTGGCCTGGCGCCAGCGCTGGTACCTGAGCGCCTGGGGTCCGGCACCGGTGGCCGACGACCTCGTCGGCCTGGCGCTGAATGCGCCCAGCGGCCGCAGCCAGGATCAACTGCACGTGCACCTCGCCTGCCTGAGGCCCGAGCTGCGCCAGCAGCTCTGGCAACTGGCCCCAGGGATGGATGACCAGTGGCGCGCGCTCCCGGTGGCGCTCGCCGGCAGTCGCTATCAGGCGCGGCGCCTGAGCGAGACCCAGCTGCTGGCCGCGGACTTCTTTCCCGCCCTGGCGGCGGACCCGCCCTATCCCGTGCCGGATCCGCGCCTGTCGCTGGCCTTGGTGGCCCTGCCGAGCCGGGATGCCAGCCGGCACTTCCTGCTGCTGGCCGGGCGCGCCGGCAGCCAGCCCGGCGACCAGGGCTCGGCGGAACGGCTGCTGGCGGCGGATTGCCAGGGAACGACCGTGGCCGCGGCGACTCAATAGCGCCAGCCCGCCAGGAGGCCCCATGCCGCCGGAATTCCACGATCTCTTCGATTTCATCGACCAGCTGCTCGCCTGGTCGGACTTCTATCTCAAGTGCGGCCTGCTGCTCTGCGGCGTGGGCATGGTCGCCGGTGCCCTGGCCTGGAGACGCTGGTGGGGCAAGGCGCTGGCCTTCGGCAGCGCCGGACTGGGCGTCCTGGCCGCCCTTGGCCTGGATCTGCTCAATCGGCTCTGAAGCTCCAAGGCCGCGCTCGATGCCTTCCGCTGGCTGCCGTATGGCGGCAAGATGACACTGGCCGTCGCTTTCCCCCGCCAAAGCTTGAACTGTTTCACCGTCTCGCACAGAGAGCGCTACGGGTTGGCGGATAGATCGCGGCAGCTTGCTAGGGTACTGCCCCACAATAATCCGGCCTGGTCACCACGGCCTTCATCTTTTCAGCTCACGCATACAGACCCGATCATGCCCATGTCCCCATCTCGCCTGCTGTCCCGCCTTCCGCATCTCGGCCTCTGCCTGGCCGCTTCCCTCGCCTCCTTCACCGGCACCGCGGCCGCCCAGGAAAACACCACCCGCTGGGTCAGCGACAGCCTGACCACCTATGTCCGCAGCGGCCCCACCGATGGCTACCGTATCGTCGGCACCCTCAAGTCCGGGCAGAAGGTCGAGCTGATCAGCACCCAGGGCGACTACAGCCAGGTGCGCGGCGAAGGCGGCAGCACCGTCTGGATTCCCAGCAGCGACCTGCAAGCCAAGCCTGGCCAGGCCGAGCGCCTGCCGCAGCTGGAGCAGCAGGTCGCCGAACTGAGCGGCCAGCTCAAGACCATCGACGACAGCTGGAAGAATCGCGTCCAGGGCATGCAGGAGACCCTGGACTCGCGCAAGAAGCAGATCGATGAACTGGAAAGCCGCCGCAAGGACCTCGACGCCCAGCTGACCCAGGCCCAGTCGGATCTGCGCAGCACCCAGGCCAAGCTCGGCAACGAGAACAAGCAGGCGCTGATGCAGTACATGGTCTACGGCGGCAGCATCGCCGGCGCGGGCCTGCTGGCCGGCCTGATCCTGCCGTCCATGACCCGCGGCAGGAAGAAGAACGACCGCTGGTTCTAAGAGCCTGTTCATAATCTGCTGCGCGTCGGCCAAACGGCGTTGAAAAGCCCTTCGGAATGCTCATTTACTCTGTGTAAACTCCGCTTCCTCAGGGCTTTTCGCCTTGTTTGGCTCTAGCTCGCGAGATTTTGAACAGGCTCTAAACGCCGTTCTGGCGGCTGTGCGGAACCTGCGACGGCGCTCCGTGCCTCAACGAGGCACGACTTCTGCTACCGTGGCCCGACGCCTTCCGCCAAGACGAGTCCCATGCCCGACACCCCCCGCTTCCGTATCCAGCAGGTCGAGACCCTTTCCGCTGACTGGGGCCTGCTGAAGAAGACCACCTTCGATTACCTGCGCCGCGACGGCAGCTGGCAACGCCAGACCCGGGAGACCTACGACCGCGGCAACGGCGCCACCATCCTGCTGTACGACCGCGAGCGGCGTACCGTGCTGCTGATCCGCCAGTTCCGCCTGCCCACCCTGGGCAACGGCCTGGACGACGGCCTGCTGGTGGAAACCCCCGCCGGGCTGCTGGACAAGGCGGCGCCCGAAGCGCGCATCAAGGCCGAGGTGGAGGAAGAGACCGGTTACCGCCTGGACAATGTGCAGCACCTGTTCGACGCCTTCATGAGCCCCGGCTCGGTGACCGAGCTGCTGCACTTCTTCGCCGGTGAATACCGCGCCGACCAGCGCATCGCCGAGGGTGGTGGGCTGCACGAGGAAGGTGAGGACATCGAGTTGCTGGAACTGCCCTTCGACGAGGCCCTGGCCATGGCGCGGGACGGTCGGCTGGTGGACGGCAAGACCATCATGCTGCTGCAGTACGCCGCCCTCTATCTGCTGCCGCGCTAGGCCATGGAGGCGCTCCGGAGCCGCATCGAGCGGCAGGTGATGAGCCTCACCGGGCTGGCGCTGGGCGAAGTCGACTATGAACAGCCAGCGGGTGATCCCGGCCTGTTCGGCCCGGGCAGCGTGTCCTGGCGGGTGCACAGCGACTTCACCTGCATGCTGATCGGCGGCATCGCCGCCCTGCTGATGCAGACCCTGCACCCACTGGCCCTGGCCGGCGTCTGGGACCACTCGAAGTTTCGCCAGGACATGCTCGGCCGCCTGCGGCGTACCGGGCAGTTCATTGCCGCCACCACCTTCGGCAGCCGCGGCGATGCCGAGCGGCTGATCGCGCGGGTCAAGGCCATCCACAGGCACATCCAGGGCCAGGCCGCCGATGGCCGCCCCTATCGCGCCGAGGACCCCGCCCTGCTGACCTGGGTGCACGTGGCCGAGGTCAGCCATTTCCTCGCCGCCTACCTGCGCTATTTCGATCCGCACCTACCAGGGGCGGAGCAGGATCGCTACTACGCCGAGATCGCCCTGGTGGCCGAGCGCCTGGGCGCCATCGACGTCCCCCGCTCGCGGGCGGAGATCGCCGCCTACTACCAGGCGATCCGCCCCGAGCTGGTATGTGACGAGCGCAGCCGCGAGGTCTGCCAGGTGCTGTTGCAGGCCCCGGCACCCAGCGCCCTGGCCAAGCCGTTCGGCAAGCTGATGATGAGCGCCGGTATCGACCTGCTGCCCGATTGGGCCAGCGCGGAACTGGGTTTTCACCAGAGTCCGCTGCAACGGCGGCTGATTCGTACCGGTATCGGCGCGACCGCGCCGGTGCTGCGCTGGGCGGTGCGCAATGGCTCGTCGCATCGGGCGCGGCGGCGGATGGGGATCGAGACGTAGCCTACGCTTTATCGCGACCAGGCACCGTTGGGCTTCGCTGCGCTCAACCCAACCTACATCACGGATCGAGCCGTAGGTTGGGTTGAGACAGCTCCACCGTAGAAGCCCAATAGCCGGAGGTACGTCGAGGCGCTCGGACAACCCCCTCTCCCCTTGGGAGAGGGTTGGGG
>CAUQPA010000258.1:0-6209 GCA_963519325.1 uncultured Pseudomonas sp.
CACGATGTCCTCGCCCTGGGCCAGTACCCAGGCCAGGGCCACCTGGCCGGGCGTCACCCCCTTGGCCTCGGCCAGGACCCGTACCCGTTCCACCAGCTCCCGGTTGCGCTGGAAGTTCTCGCCTTGGAAGCGCGGACTCAGCCGGCGATAATCATCCGCGGCGAAATCCTCCGGTGACTTCAGGGCACCGGTGAGAAAGCCCCGGCCCAGGGGACTGTAGGCCACCAGGGCTACGCCCAGCTCGCGGCAGGTGGCGAGGATGCCGTGCTCCAGCGGATCGCGTGACCACAGCGAGAATTCGCTCTGCAGGGCGGCGATGGGGTGGACCTGCTGGGCACGCCTGAGGGTGTCGCTGGACGCCTCGCTCAGCCCCAGGTAACGCACCTTGCCGGCCTGCACCAGCTCGGCCATGGCGCCCACGGTTTCTTCGATGGGCACCTCCGGATCGACCCGGTGCTGGTAGTAGAGGTCGAGATGCTCGACCCCCAGCCGGCGCAGACTGCCTTCCACCGCCTGGCGCACATAGTCGGGCCGGCCATTCACCCCGCGGGCAGTGGGATCGGCACTGCGCACCAGGCCGAACTTGGTCGCCAGGAACACCCGCTCGCGGCGCCCGCGCAGGGCCCGGCCGAGCAGTTCTTCGTTACGGTGCGGTCCGTAGGCGTCGGCGGTATCCAGCAGGGTCACCCCCTGCTCCAGCGCCAGGTCCAGGGTGGCGAGGGCCTCGGTCTCGTCCGTCGCGCCATAGAACTCGCTCATGCCCATGCAGCCCAGGCCCAGGGCGGATACCAGCGGGCCATTGCGGCCCAGTCGTCGTTGCAGCATGACGTTTTCCTCTCGATGGATGACCCGGTCAGCCTAGGTATTGAGCGAGGATGAACAAAGGTGCTATCTGGGCAGACAGTATTCGCTTGGACTGAATAATCTTGGATCGTCTGGCAGCCATGCGCGGCTTCGTCCGCATCGTCGAGCGCCGTTCCTTTACCCGGGCCGCGGCCGACCTGGGTCTGTCTCCGGCCATGGCGACCCTGCTGGTGCAACAGCTGGAAGCCCACCTGGGCGTCACGCTGCTGCACCGCACCACCCGCCGGGTCAGCCCGACCCTGGACGGCGCCGCCTACTACGAGCGCTGCGTCGGCTGGCTGGCCGAGCTGGACGACATCGAGGCGGCCTTCAGTCAGCGGCGCCGACAGCCGCGCGGACGGCTGCGTATCGACCTGCCGAGCAGCCTGGGGCGGGTGCTGGTGATGCCCGCCCTGCCGGACTTCTGCCAGCGCTATCCGGACCTGGAGTTGGTGATCAGCGCCGACGATCGGCCGGTGGACGTCATCGGCGAGGGCATCGATTGCGTACTGCGCGGCGGTCCGGTGCACGACGAGGGCTTGGCGGTGCGCGCGCTGGGCGCCCTGGTGCAGATCACCTGCGCCAGTCCGGACTACCTCGAACGGCAGGGCCTGCCCGAGGGCCTGGACGACCTGGGCGGGCACCAGCTGGTGCACTACCGCTCGCTGCGCAGCGGCCGCCGACTGCCCTTCGAATTCTGCCAGGCGGGCGAGATCCGGCGGCTGGAGCCCGGCGGTCGCCTGGCGGTCAGCGGCGCCGATCTCTATGTCGGCGCCGCCCTGGCCGGACTCGGGCTGATCCAGGCACCGCTCTATCACCTCGCCGCGCACCTGGCGGCGGGGCGCCTGCAAGAGGTGCTGCCCGACCAGCGTCCGCCGGGCCTGCCGCTGGCGGCGGTCTATCCCCTGGCCAGCCAGACCTCGCCACGGGTGCGGGCCTGGGTGGAGTGGCTGGATGAGGTGTTCGCCGCAGTCGATCCGGCCTGGTTGCAGCCTTGAGCTAGTAGCCCGCCGCCGCCCCGTTGCTGCGCGGATCGAAGGCCCCCTCGAACAGCCCGTTGGCATGACGCACCGCCGCGCCCGCGTGGCCCATGGTTTCGCTGAAGGGCGGCAGCAACTCCACCTCGTGGCCCAGGGCGCGCAATTCCTCGATCACCGTGGCGGGGAAGCGACTCTCCAGCTTGAGGTTGTCGCTGCTCTCGCCCCAGGTACGGCCCAGCAACCAGCGCGGGGCGGTGATCGCCTCCTGCAGGCGCTGGCCGAACACCGCATAGCGGCTGAACACCGCCGCCTGGGTCTGGGGCTGGCCGTCGCCGCCCATGGTGCCGTAGACCAGGGTACGGCCATCGGCCAGGCGGGCGGCGGCGGGGTTGAGGGTATGGAAGGGTTGCTTGCCCGGCGCCAGGGCCAGGATGTGCGCGGGGTCCAGGCTGAAGGAGGCGCCGCGGTTCTGCCAGTTGAGGCCGCTGTCCGGCAGCACCACGCCACTGCCGAACTCATGGTAGATGCTCTGGATGAAGGACACCGCCAGGCCGTTGCCGTCGATCACGCCCATCCAGATGGTGTCGCCCGGCCCCTTGCCGCGGCCCCAGGGGCGGGCCCGCTGCGGGTCGATCTGGCCGGCCAGGTCGGCGAGCCAGGAGGGCTCCAGGCAGGCCTGGGGATCGAGGGTCATGTGCGCCGGGTCGGTGATGTGCTCGTCGCGCACCTTGAACGCCAGCTTGGTGGCTTCCACCAGGGTGTGGACGTGGGCGCTGCCATCGGCCGTGCAGCCGCCGAGGCCGGCGTGATCAGCGAGGCCGAGGATCAGCTGGGAGACCAGGCCCTGGGATGGCGGGGCGAGGTTGTAGACACTGCCCGCGCTGTGGGCGAGGTGCAGCGGCGTGACCCGCCTGGCGCGGTAGGCCGCCAGGTCGGCGGCGGTGACCGGGGCGCCCAGCGCGGCCAGGTCGGCGGCGATGCGGGCGGCCAGGTCGCCGCGATAGAAGTCATCCAGGCCGCGCTCCGCCAGCTGGCGCAGGGTGGCCGCCAGGCGCGGCTGGGTGAACAGGGCGCCTTCGGCGGGAACGGCGCCCTCGGGCAGGAAGGTCGCGGCGAAGCCGGGGAGGGCTTCCAGTTCGGCGCGCTTGGCCAGGGTCGCCAGATGCTGGGAGCCGGTCACCGGGATGCCGGCCTCGGCGTAGTGGATGGCATCGGCCAGCAGGCGCGGCAGCGGCAGGCGCCCGCCGAATTCCGCGGCCACCTCCAGGGCGGCCTGCCAGCCGCCCACGGTCCCGGCCACCGTGAGGGCGGCACGCGGACCGCGGGTGGGGATGGCGTTCAGGTCGGCATAGGCGGCCAGGGTCGCGCCGCTGCCGGCCGGGCCGCTGGCATCGAGGGCGATGGGCTCGCCCTCGGGCGGCACGATCAGCCAGAAGCCATCACCGCCCAGCCCGTTCATGTGCGGATAGACCACGGCGATACTGGCCGCAGCGGCGACCATGGCCTCCACGGCATTGCCGCCTTCGCGCAGGACCGCCAGGCCGGACTGTGCCGCCAGGCTGTGGGGGGCGACGGCGATGCCGCGGGCGGCGACGGTGGTGTTGAGCATGGGGTTTCCTCGTTAGCGGGCGTGACGGGCCAGCCAGCGCTGGCGCAGGCGCTTGAGCACCAGCAGGGCCAGAGCGGCGGTGATGAGATCGAAGGCGATGGCGGTGGCGAATACCGGCAGCCAGCTGCCGCTGGACTGGTGCAGCAGGGCCGCGACCGGTCCGCCGAAGATCGAGCCGATGCCCTGGGCCATGTACAGGAAACCGTAGTTGGTGGTGGCGTGGCGGGTGCCGAAGGTGTCGGTGAGGGTCGAGGGGAACAGCGAGAAGATCTCGCCCCAGCCGAGGAAGACGACGCCTGACAGCAGCACGAAGAGCACCGGGTTGTCGCTGGTCAGCAGCCAGAGGGTCATGGCGATGCCTTCGAAGCAGAAGGCGAAGGCCATGGTGTTCTCGCGGCCCCAGCGATCGGAGATCCAGCCGAACAGCGGGCGGGTCAGGCCATTGCAGACGCGGTCGATGGTCATGGCCAGCGGCAGGGCGGCCATGCCGAACACCATCACCTCGGTCATGCCGAAATCCTTGGCGAAGCTGGCCATCTGCGAGGTGACCATCAGGCCCGAGGTGGACATCAGGGTGAACATGAGGAACATCAGCCAGAACAGCGGCGTCTTGAGCATGGCCTTGGGCGCGATGTCCGGGGCCGTGCCGACCTCGGCTGCCAGGACCTTGGCCGGCGCCGGCGGCTGGCGCAGGAACTGGGCGGCGAGCAGGCCGACGATGCCCAGCACCACGCCGAAGGTGACCAGGGTGGTTTCCAGCCCCAGGCTCTTCAGGCTGTTGGCGATGGGAAAGGTGGTGACCATGGCGCCCATGCCGTAACCGGCCGCCACGGCGCCGGCGGCGAGGCCGCGGCGATCGGGAAACCAGCGCACCATCAGCCCGACGACGCCGACGTAGACGATGCCGGTGCCGAGGCCACCGAGCACGCCGTAGGTCAGGTAGAGACTGGCGAGGCTGTCCGCGCGACTGGCCAGGATCCAGCTCAGGCCGCTGAGGGCGCAGCCGCAGGCGATCAGCTTGCGGATGCCGAAGCGGTCTACCAAGAAGCCCTGGACCGGCGAGAAGAAGGTCTGCAGGACGATCAGCAGCGAGAAGGTGACCTGCAGCGAGGCCAGGCCGGAGCCGAGCTTGGCGCTCAATGGGCCGGTGAACAGCGTCCAGACGTACTGGGGGCTGGAAATCGCCATCATGCAGAGGACGCCGGCGCACAGCTGGAACCAGCGCGAGGTAGCGGTGACGACGGGGGTCGAGGTCGCGATGAGCGGCTTGGTGGTCATCGGGTGCAATCCTGTCAGGGCAAGACGAGTGAGGGCAGGATGGCAAGGGATGCAGCGATCATCGTTATGGGCTGCGACTGCGAAGACTGGGGTCGCGTCGGCCGGCTTTTCCAGAAAGTAGCACCCGCGAAGTCCGTCGGACTCACGCCAAAAGCCCAAGGCATAGCGCGAAACGGACAAGTACGAGATGCGCCTGTGCGCGGGATGACTACCCGGGAGCGCCGAAAGCATCCGGCCTAAGGACCCTGGTGAAAGGGTGCCGGCGGTCTAGGGCGCGGCCTTGGGGGTGGCCCCAGGCCGGGAGCGGCGGCCTGCCAGCCGCGGACGGAAAGGAGCGGGTTAGGTCGCGACCACCCGTCGGTCGCGGTCAGTCGCTGCAGGACCCGCCAAGCGCCTGCCGCCGCCTTGGGCGCCTGCGGCAGGTCGCCGGGTGCGGGATCAGTGAGCCCCGGCCGGGGTATCGCCGCCAGCGGTCGCGGGTGCCGGTTGCCGATGGCCGAAGGCCTGGCCGAGGTCGTCGCCCGAGGTGGTGCGATTGTCGTCGGTGCGCCACTTGGCGACGTCGGCAGCGCTGACCGGCGGCGCCCCGTTGCCCCAGCTGGCACGGATGAAACTGACCACGTCGGCCACCTGGGCATCGTCCAGGCGCCAGCCGAAGGGCGGCATGACGATCATCGAGGGCGCGGTGTGCAGACCGGGCAGGGTGCCGCCCTTGAGCACTATGTTGATCAGCGAGCTGGCATCGGCCGTGCGCAACACCGGATTGCCGGCCAGCGCCGGGAACACCCGGTCGTAGCCCTGGCCGTCGGTGCGGTGGCAGGCGGCGCAGTTATCGACATAGACCTGGGCACCGCGGGCGCTGTCGTCGCCGCGCCAGAGCGCCGCGGCGGCGCGACCGTCGGCCTGGAAGGGCGCATCCTGCGGATCCTTCGGCGGCAGGGTCTTGAGGTAGCGGGCGATGGCGAGCAGGTCGGCGTCGCTCAGGTACTGCAGGCTGTGCTGCACCACCTCGGTCATGCCGCCGAACACGGCGCTGTCGGCGGAGCGACCGGTCTTGAGGAACTGCACCAGCTGCTCCTCGCTCCAGCGGCCCAGGCCGTCGCGCTGGTCGCCGCGCAGGTTCTTGGCGATCCAGCCTTCCAGCGGCGCGCTGCCCGCGAGGAAGTCCTTGCCATCGGCGGGGGAGAGCGCCTTCTCCTGCATGGTGAGGGCGCGCGGAGTGTGGCAGGCGCCGCAATGGCCGAGGCCTTCCACCAGGTAGGCGCCACGCGCCACCACCGGGTCCTGGTCCGGGGCCGGCTGGAATTGCACCACCGCGGGGGCGAACAGCTGGCGCCAGATCGCCAGGGGCCAGCGCATGGACAGCGGCCAGGGGATGTCGCTGTCGCGATTGGCCTGGGCCACCGGGGTCACGCCGTGCATGAAGTAGGCATAGAGGGCGTGCATGTCGCCCTCGCTGACCCGGGCATAGGAGGGGTAGGGCATGGCCGGGTAGAGGG
>CAUQPA010000259.1:0-6208 GCA_963519325.1 uncultured Pseudomonas sp.
CTGGTAGACAGCGAAGATGAGGAAGAAAGGGGCAAGGGCGTAGAACAGGAAGGTCGCCAGCAGGCTGCGGCGCAGTCTGGCTGCCGCGAGCAGGGAGGGTAGCACCAAGGGCATTTCGCCCGCCCCTTCCTTGCGCTGCTCGTAGCGCCAGAACAGCCGCAGCACTACCCCACTCAGGAGCAGCAGGGGGACGGACCACCAGGGCCACGCGAGTCGCGGCCCCTCGACGAGGGGGACGACCAGCGCCAATAGCCCTGCGGCGAGCAGGCAGGCGCCGATGACGTCCAGCCGCGCTCCCTGATTGTTCCGGCTTTCGCGCAGCAAGGCCAAGGCGGCAGGCAAGGCGCAGAGGATGACGGGAAGGTTGATGAGGAAGATGCTGCGCCAGCCGAGTCCGAAGGGACTGGCTTCGATCAGCACGCCACCCAGCACCTGGCCGCTGACCGAGGCGAGGCCGAAGGTGGCACCATAGAGGCCGAGTGCCCGATTCTTTTCCTCCGCCGGGAAGGTGGCATGGATCAACGCCAGGGACTGAGGTGCCATGACAGCGGCGGCTATGCCCTGCAGCAGCCGCCCGGCGATGAGGGCCTCGGGCGAGGGCGCCAGTCCGCACAGCGCCGAGGCCAGGCCGAAGCCCACCATGCCGCCCAGATAG
This sequence comes from uncultured Pseudomonas sp., assembly GCA_963519325.1. Taxonomy (GTDB): domain Bacteria; phylum Pseudomonadota; class Gammaproteobacteria; order Pseudomonadales; family Pseudomonadaceae; genus Chryseomonas. The sequence continues at coordinate 656 of CAUQPA010000259.1, forward strand.
ACGCGCTTGCGACCGTAGAGATCGCCTAGCCGCCCACCCAGGATCAGGGTGACCGCATAGGCGGTCGCATAGACCGACACCACCAGTTGGGCGAGATCCGAAGACGCCTGGAAGTCGCTACGGATCACCGGCAGCGCCACATTGACGATGAAGAAGTCGAGCGGCGGCAGCAGCGTGCCGAGCAACAACACCCCCAGGGCGAACCAGCGGCGGCTGTCGGGTTGTGCCGTGGCACTATCCGCCGCCCGTGGGTGGGCGACGCCCGCCTCTGGGACCTTGCAGGCGCCCGTTAACTTAGCTGCCCTCTCTCGCAATCTGCTCATAGCTGATCACCCATGCAGAGCCAGTTCCAACCTCACTGGCAGGGGTCCGACGGACCGGGATTGACGTGAGCCGTCATGGTCTCCCCTACGTTATTGTTTGGGGACTGCCCTTCCTGCATATTGAATGTTCATTTTTGAACGAGAGTTCGCCATGGAATGGGGTGATGTGCGGATCTTCCTGGCGGTTGCCCGCGGCGGGTCCTATGGCTCGGCGGCGCGGGCGCTGGAGATCAGCCACCCGACCGTGGGTCGAAGGATCAAGGTGCTTGAGGAGGAAGCCGGGCAAGCGCTGTTCCGCCGCACCAGCGACGGTCTGATCCTCACCAACTCGGGCGATGCGGTCTTCGCCCTGGCCGAGTCCATGGAAGCCTCGGCCCTGGCCATGGAGCGGCGCCTGGCCGGTAACCATGAACGCCTGGAGGGACTCTTGCGGATTTCCTCGGCGGATTGGTTTGCCGGCTATGTGCTGGCGCCGGTCCTGGCCGAGCTGAGCCATAGACACCCCGCCGTGGTACCCGAGGTCATCGCCAGCTATCGCCTGCTGGATCTCTCCCGGCGCGATGCGGACGTGGCCTTTCGGCTGGTGCCCTTCAGCGAACCGGATATCGTGCAGCGGCGTTTCCTGACCCTGCCCTATGGCCTCTATGGCTCGGCCGCCACCGCGCTGGCCGTGCAGGAGGACCCGGCCTCGGTCGGCCTGATCCTGATGAACACCGCGCAAGCGCATTTTCCCGATGTCGCCTGGCTGATCGAGCGGCTGCCGGGGTCACGACGCGCCTTTACCAGCACCAGTCGGACGGTCCAGGCGCAGCTGTGCCGGCGCGGCCTGGGGGTCGCCGTCCTGCCCCGTCCGGTCGGCGATGCGACGGCAGGACTGCAGCTGATCGAGACCTTCGGCCCGCCGCCGTCGCGGGAGATCTGGGTGGGCTACCACCAGGACCTGCGGCTCATGGATCGGCTGCGCGCGCTGCTGGATATCGCGGAGGAGTTGCTGGGTCCGGCAGGTGGCGCCTGATCGACGACTGCTTTGGTCTTCGATCAGGCGCCACCTGGGCTCCTGTCACCGGGACGACAGGAGCCCGCGGGGACTGATCAGGCGCCGAAGGCCCCGTCGATGGTATGCATGGCGCCCGTGACGAAGCCGGCCTCGGGTCCGGCCAGCCAGGCCACCATGCCGGCCACTTCCTCGACGCGGCCGTGGCGCTTGATCGCCAGGAAGCTGTGCATCATGTCCTTCATCGGCCCCTCCGCGGGATTCATGTCGGTATCGATCGGCCCCGGCTGCACCACGTTGACGGTGATGCCGCGCGGCCCGAAATCCCGCGCCAGGCCGCGGGCCAGGCCCTGTAGCGCGGATTTGCTCACGGCGTAGGCGGCCAGGCCGGGAACCGGCATGCGGTCGCCATTCACCGAGCCGATCACGATGATGCGGCCACCGGCCGGCATCTGCCGCGCGGCCTCCACCGCGGCGTGATAGGGCGCGTGCACATTGATGCGCAGCAGCCGGTCGACGGCGTCCGGGTCCTGCTCCAGCGCATCGCCGAAGAGGGCGACGCCGGAATTCACCACCAGCACGTCCAACGGACCGCTGTCGCGCACCCGGGCGATGACCGCGTCGCGGTCGGCGCTGTCGGTCGCCTGGGCAGTGCTACCGGTTTCGGCAGCCAGCGCCTGGGCGGCCTCCTGGGAACTGGAATAGGTGAAGATCACCCGGGCCCCCTCGGCGGCGAAGCGCCGCACGATGGCCGCGCCTATCCCGCGGCTGCCACCCAGTACCAGTACCGACTTGCCTGCAAAATTCGCCATGACCCTACCTCCCGATTAATGTAGTGAGTGTTACAATAAACCTCACACGCCGCCTGTCAAAGTATTTTTGTAATGAACGCTACAGATAAATCCGCACCCCGTGGCCGTCCGCGCCGTTTCGATCCGGATCAGGCCGTCGCCCAAGCGCAGTGCCTGTTTCATGAAAGGGGCTATGACGGGGTGAGCGTCGCCGACCTCACCCAGGCCCTCGGCATCAATCCACCCAGTTTCTATGCGGCCTTCGGCAGCAAGGCCGAGCTGTATCGGAAGGTGCTCGAACGCTACGCCCTGACCGACGCCCTGCCCCTGCGGCAGATCCTGGCCGCCGACCGGCCGCTGGCCATGGCGCTGGCGCAGCTACTGGAAGAGGCGGCGCGCCGCTATGCGGCCGATCCGGTCGCAACGGGCTGTCTGGTGCTGGAAGGTATGCATTGCGACGATCCCCAGGCGCGCGCGGCGGCCAACGTCTATCACCTGGCGGCTCAGGAGCTCATCCGCAGCAACATCGCCGCGCGCTATCCAGAACAGGCGCAGCGGGTGGCCGATTTCGTCGCCACCACCATGGCCGGCCTCTCCGCCAGCGCCCGGCACGGCCAGAGCCTGGAGCGCCTGCTGGCCAGCGCCCGCCTGGCCGGCCTGGCGGTGACCCAGACGCTGCCCGAAGACGCCTGAGCCGTCACCGCGCCCCTACTCGCCCGCGATGAACAGCGGATTGAAGCCGCTGCGGGCATAGCGCCCTTCTTCGGCCAGGGCGAAATCCAGCGGCAGGCTAGCGAGGTCGTCGGCGAGGGGATCGGCGCCGAGGTTGAAGCTCTTGCTGACCAGCTTGAGGTAGCTGTCGCAGCTGTCGCAGGTCTCGGCCTGGGCGGCCAGGGGCGTCTTGCCTGCGTCGTCTTCCAGGGCCAGATAGCGCACCTGGGCGCTGGCGTTGCAGCAGCTGCACTTGCTGCGCTCCAGGTGCCATTCGGTGGCGCAGAGACTGCAGTGCAGGTAGCGCACGTTGTCGCGATCGCGGTCGGCGTGGACGATGCTGGCCAGCGGCGGCGCCGCGCAGGTCGGGCACAGCACCCGGCTGGCATCGCCCAGGCGCTGGGGCGGTTGCGGCAGGTTCAGGGCCAGGCGTACCCAGGCGACCTGCAGGGCGGCGCCCACCAGGGGCAGCAGCGCGCGGGTCTCGGCGGCACCGGAATCCTGGGCCAGCAGTTGTTCGGCGAGACGCTGGCGCTCGGCGGCGGGCAGCGCGGCCAGGCGATCGAGCACGGGTCGCTGGCGCTCGGCCACGCGCAGTTCCAGGTTGGCCAGCAGCGCCTGCAGATCGCCCTGCCAGTCCAGATCCCGCAGCAGCGCCTGCCCCTGCAGCGGCGGCATGCCGTGCTCCAGAGCCAGGCTGAAGGCATCCGGCGCCGGTTGCCAGCTGGGCTGGCGCTCCTGCAGGACGGCCTCCTGGGCCTGGACCAGCAGGGCCATGAAGCCGAGGAAATCGCCCAGCTCGGGGCTGCGCTCGGCCAGTTCGCGCAGCCGGCGGGCGCGGCGGGCGAACAGCTGGCGATCGGGCAGGACCACCGGCGGCGGATTGAGGATGCCGGTGGGCGAGGTGCCGTACTGATGCATCAGGGGGTCCCCTTGTCGGGCATGCGGTGTTCATCCAGGGGGCGCTCGCCCCGCTCGCCGCCTTCGCGGCGTTCCTGCTCGACGATCTCGTCGTACCACAGCCGGTGGTGGTGCTTGGCCCAGGCGCGGCTGACGCGGCCCTGGGTCATGGCGCGGAAGGAGCCCTTCACCCAGATCGCCGAATAGACGTGGATGATCAGGGTGACGATGGCGACGAAGGCGACATAGGCGTGCACCAGGCTGGAAAAGCGCAGCCAGCCGCGCGGCAGGATGTCGGCGAAATACGGGCGCCAGATGAAGAAGCCGCTGAGCAGCAGCGCCGGCACCGACAGCAGCATCACCCAGTACACCAGCTTCTGCCCCGGGTTGTTGGCGCCGATGGGCGGCGCCAGCTCGTCGCGGTTGGCGAGGACGTCGCCGATGCGCCGCACCCAGGCCACGTCGTGGCGCTTGAACAGGTTGACCTTGAAGAAGCGCACCGCCATGACCACGAAGCCCAGGCTCATGGCCACCCCGATGAAGGGGTGCAGGATGCGCGTCATGGTCGGCCCGCCGAACAGCGCCGTGAGGTCGAAGAAGAACGGGTGGAAGAAGGCCAGGCCGCTCAGGGTCAGGCAGACGAAGGTGAAGGCGATGAACCAGTGGTTCAGCCGGCTGAAGGTGGTGTAGCGCAGGATGCCGCGCTGGTTGTCCGACGGCGTGGTCATGGCCGATCCTCCTCGCGCGCGGCGTGGCGCTCTGCCTCGTCCGGGGATTCCTCGGGTTCTTCCTTGGGTCCCTTGGTCAGGTAGTGGGCGATGCCGGCGATGGCGGTGACGCCCAGCAGCGCCGACATGATCGGCTTGGTCACGCCCTTCCACAGGCTGACCATGGGGCTGATCTGCGGATCGGCCGGCAGGTGGGTATAGAGCTCCGGCTTGTCGGCGTGCTGCAGCACGTACATCACATGGGTGCCGCCCACCCCGGCCGGATCGTAGAGACCGGCGCCGGGAAAGCCGCGGTCATGCAGCTGGCCGACGCGCATCTGGGCGTGTTCGGTCATGTCCTCCTTGGTACCGAACATGATCGCCCCGGTTGGGCAGGACTTGACGCAGGCCGGCTCCAGGCCGTGGTAGACGCGGTCGGAACAGAGGGTGCACTTGTAGGCCTTCTGGTCCTTCTTGGAGATGCGCGGCACGTCGAAGGGGCAGCCCGAGACGCAATAGCCGCAGCCGATGCAGTGCTCGGAATTGAAGTCGACGATGCCGTTGGCGTACTGCACGATGGCCCCCGGCGCCGGGCAGGCCTTGAGGCAGCCCGGCTCGGCGCAATGCATGCAGTTGTCCTTGCGGATCAGCCACTCCAGGTTGCCCTTCTCGTTGACGTATTCGTCGAATCTCATCACCTGGAAGGTCTCCGGGGTGAGGTCCGGCGGGTTGTTGTAGGTGCCGTTGCAATGCCCGACCTCGTCGCGTAGGTCGTTCCATTCCGAGCAGGCCACCTGGCAGGCCTTGCAGCCGATGCAGCGCGACACGTCGATCAGCTTGGCCACCGCCTCCACCCCGCCGATGCGGGTGTGGGGCGACTCCTCGGAGGTAGCCGAGCGTGCGACGATGTTCTGGAAGTTGACTTGATCGCCTCTCATAAAACCTCCCTCAGACCTTTTCCACGTTCACCAGGAACGACTTGAATTCCGGTGTCTGGGTGTTGGCGTCGCCCACGAAGGGGGTCAGGGTGTTGGTGAGGAATCCGGGGCGGGTCACGCCCTTGAAGCCCCAGTGGATGGGGATGCCGACGTGGTGCACGGTGCGCCCCTCCACCTGCAGCCCATGCA